>NZ_JBIVXL010000022.1:0-59156 GCF_044769225.1 Paenarthrobacter sp. NPDC090522 | reverse complement strand
GTGGATAACCGGAGGGCGTATTGGGGGAGGCCGAAGTAGATCAGGAACAGCCAGGTGATCGGGGGGATGACCCGGACGATGTTGATGTACAGGGACGCAATGGTGCGGATGATCCCGATGGGGGAGCGGGCCGCTCCGACCAGGACGAGTCCGATGATCCCGCCGAAGAGGAGGGAAGCGCCGGTGACGTAGAGGGTTTGGCCGACGCCTTGGGCGATGGAGGCCAGGAGTTGGGTGATCATGGTTACCGGTCCAGGACGGCTTTGAGGAATTGCCGGGTGCGTTCGTTCTGCGGGGCGGACATGACTTGTTCGGACGGCCCGATTTCCAGGACCCCGCCGTTGCCCATGACCATGATCCGGTCCGAAACATCGCGGGCGAAGTGCATTTCGTGGGTGACCACCAGCATGGTCATGCCTTCATCAGCCAAATCCCGCATGACGGCGAGGACTTCGAGGCCGATTTCGGGGTCAAGGGCCGAGGTCGGCTCGTCGAAGAGCATGACTTTTGGGGATAGGGCCAGGGCGCGGGCGATCGCGATGCGCTGCTGCTGCCCGCCCGAGAGCCGGGCCGGGTACGCGGAGGCCTTGTCCGGCAAACCCACACGCTTGAGGAGTTTGTTCGCGACTTCTTCGGCCTGGTCCTTGGAGGAACCCAACACCTTCCGTTGCGGGAGGGTGATGTTTTCCATCACGGTCAGGTGCGGGAAGAGGTTGAAGCTTTGGAACACCATGCCCGTGACCCGGCGCAAGTGATCCAGGCTGGCCTTGTCAGGCAGCCTCGCCCCGCCAGCGACCACCTTCGCGCCGCCGATCGCGATGGTGCCCTCGGACGGGGTCTCAAGGTAGTTCAAGCACCGCAGGAACGTGGACTTACCCGCACCGGAAGGCCCGATGATCGAAACCACCTCACCCTCGGCCATGGACAGGTCCACGTCCTTCAGCACCTGGATGACCCCGTACTTCTTACCCAGCCCGGCCACCTCGACCTCGCCAGTGAGAGCCGTAGGGGGAGCTTTCGTGCCAAAACTTAAGCCCATTTTTGGTTCCTTCAAATAGGCGGGACAGTTAGTCCCTGACGACGTTCGATTGAGAGTGTGGGCTCCGTCGGAGCTCCGAGAGATTGAAGAAGTGCAGCTGACTTGTAGCCCGCCCCACGTTCCTTGTGCTGTACGTCACTCTACTGAGAAGGGAGTGTGTTGTCTAGATATGTGATCACACATCACCAAAGAAATTTTCTGACGAAGAGGCTGGAGGCCTGTTGGGCGGCCAGTGCAGTCTGGACGGAGGCTACTCGAGGTGGCCGGTTCGACGCCGCCAGCCAACCTTTTCCGGGCAAGGCGCGGCAGGACACCTGCAAGCCGTGGAGGCGCACGACGCGGATCAAATTTGCCACGCGGCGGCTAAAGATCTTCAACTGGCTCGGGCGCGGATTCGTCATGCAATGCGGCAGGTGGCCAACCGCCTTGTCAGGACCGGCTTCTAGGATAACTATTGCTTGGCCTTGGAATGCAAGCGTGCCCCATGGGACGACAACGAGTTGGTTAGAACAAGCAGATCGGCAGTGCAAGAGGATTTCAAGGTGGGCTGCCACGCCACGGTCCATGATTGATTGTGGCTTACCCACGCGGTGAAGCACCCGGCCGCCCGCGCACCGGATAGGTCTGCCTCCACATGATCGCCGACCCTGCAGGGAGTCTCCTAACCCGGCCGGCCAGCGATTCGACCAGCCAGCAATGGGGTAGCAAGGACAGGAAAAGAGGAGGGCGGCACGGAAGTGTCGCCCTCTCCTCAGATTGTGCGGGACTGTCGGCGAAACCGGATCGGTGAGGCCACAGACTTGATCATTTGTCGCGTCCAAAGCGGATCGCGCCGTGTCGTGAACTAGAACACGATTCTTCCGTAGTAATCAGCACTGGTGCCACACAAGTTCCATGGGACAACCGGAAGTTGGTGCGCCTGGGCCGCCACAGTCGTCGTGGTGTCCCTTAGGCAACACCAAGACGCGAACATTTGAGTGCGGGAGGCTGGAGTATGAGAGTGGATCGACGGGCGTTGATCAGGGGTGGCGGACTTGCCTTGGCTGCCGGTGTGGTCGCGGCACAACCTGCTGCGGCAGCTACGGCCGTGACGAAGAGTGCCAAACGCACGTATTACGCATCGGACTTCGGCATTTTGCCCAAGGCCTACATGCCGACACACCAAGTAGGGGACAGGAAGTACAGCCGGGGTAAGCTCGGTGAGCCCAATGTGCAGGCGGTTGGTAGTGCTCCAGGCACGGCGGCCATAGATCAATCGGATGAGATCAACGCATTTCTGTCCCAAATTTCAAGTCTCGGTGGGGGCATTGCCATTTTTGAAGGTGATGCGAGCCAGCTCACTGGCTATGGCGTGAAAAAGCCGATTGTCATGCTCCCCGATGTAGCCATTTGGGGACTTGGTTGGAATAAGACAACCTTCTTTCTTCTGGACGGCGCCAATTGTTCGGTCTTTGTCAACAGTCCCGGGCAGTCAAGCAACTACCAGGCTCTCCGCGACCTAAGGATCAACGGAAACCGTTGGGGTCAGGACTTTGGCGTCCTGGATTACGCGACGCCGGGTGCCGCCATTGGTGATCTCACCAAGCACCCCGCAGATGCCAACAACTGGCAATTCAACTCCCACGGCATCCTCATGGTGCCTGACTACAAGAATCCGCTGGCCACCGCCGGTGGCGATACGTACGCCCACTTTGAAAATATCTATGTAGTCAACCCGTACGGCAGTGCAGCGATGACCAGCAAGATCGGCGGTGAGATCCGGTTTCGCAATATTGTGTCGCAGGGGGCAGGAGGAAACGGATTCCAGGCCGGTTTCGACACCTTTCTTAGTGATGTCACAGTAGCTGTCTCCGAGCATCATGGTTTCCTCCAGGCGAATGGCTCCACGCGGTTCAGCAACACCAAGGCGTTTTGGTGTGGTCAGGTGTTCGAGCGTTGGCAAGTTGGAGGTGGTTCGATAAACACCCGTCGGGCCTCGGCCGGGTACAAGATTGTGGGTGGCACCTGCGAGTTTGCGTCTTCGGAGGCGCAAAACTGCGGGGGAGAGGGATTCCTGTTCGTGGATGCAGAGAGCGTCAATGGACAAATCTCGGCTTTTGCCAATAACATGCTGGCCGACAGCGACACGAGGTCCAATCCGGCAAAACTTCCCGGAATTCCGTACGACTACGTCAACGATGCTGTCTGGACCAACAAAGCGTCCAAGCCAGCTCCTACGCCCGAGAATTATCCTGGCGTCCGTCTGAACGGTAAGAGCAGGTACAACAATCTGGTGATCACTTCGCGTACTGCCGGCTTGCAGGGAAGCGGTCCGCTGGGCCAGCAGGCGTATGCCCTGGGACTTGACGCAGCCAATGGCACGGTGAAGAACAATATCTCTGTCACACATTCGGATGGATATGACGGCAAGAGAATCAAAGGAATCCTCACATCCGTATTAAACGGTGATATAGGGGAAACCATCCAGGCCCGCGATGTTCATTCAGCGATTGTCAACAACTGGATTGTTGCCGACGGAAAAGCAATGAGCGACGCCGTTCGCCAAGCCCCGGACGACCTATTTACCATCGATGTACCGGGAACCTACATCGCCATGGGCTCAGGCGACATGCAAGGGACGGTTGCCAACACCAAATATAGGAACCATCCGTTCGCTGGTGGGATGGTCAGGATTATTTGCAGTGAATTCAACGGGCATCTTGCCATGGAAGCCATCAGGCTTGATGAGGCCGTGGCACCGTTCACCAGCATCAAGTTCGTTACGGACGCGAATTGGCAGGCGTGGACGAAGCGCAGCCGTGCGTGATTTTGGCTGAGCACTTAACTGCGGGGTGCAGGGCTATGCGCCTCAAAGGAGACGCATAGCCCTGTCTATGGACCGGCACCCTACTGCTGTGCGTCAGTGCCCGTTGCCCCCGGAGTGATTGCTATCTCGAACAGTGCTTGGCGTAGTTCGCGGTAGCGTTCGGCACCCAGTGCCTGTGCCCAGCGTTCTTCGGTGGCGGCGATGATGTGCAGTGAGACGTCAACGGCGGCATGGCCCTGCTGGGTCAGGGTCACTATTTTCGCGCGCTTGTCCGCCGGATCACCGGCGAAGCTGACGTAGCCCTCGCGTTCCAAGTAGTTCATGAATTGGCCAATTCCAGCCTTGGTGATGGTGGCGCGCTCGGCCAACTCGGTGAGGCGGATTCCTTCACCCGGGATCAACGACATCACCCGGTAGTGGGAGGGCCGCAGCCCGGGGATGGACCGGGCCTGGATCGCTGATCTCAAGTTCCCAAAGGCGCCACCCAGAAGCGCCGCAATGTGCGGCAAGGAATCCGCGGGGGCTGAACCATTGACGTCGGTCATAAACCAACTTTACCATCTAGTTAGTAAAGCTGGTTTACTGTTGCTGGTCGGCTCGACCACAGCCACTAGTCGGAGGGACGAACCCATGAAGGCCGCCGTACTCAACAACATGGACGCACTCGGCCCCGCAGCCCTCGACCCAGGTGCGCTGGCGGGCATCGCAGCCGCCGCCTTGGATGCGCCGTCGGTGGAATTGCTGTCGGCCAGCGCTTCGGAGATCACTTTCCCGATGTTCAACATGACCACCGGGGGCCTTTGGCGGGTTGATGGAACTGCCCGGATCGGATCCGCTGAAGACTCCGCCCCTTTCAGCGTGGTGGTGAAGCTTGTTCAATCCCCGCTGCTGTGGGGCGGCATCGAGCAGGTCCCACCGCAGATGCGCCGCGACATGGTGCGCCACTACCCATGGCGCACCGAGGCAGAGGTGTACGCCTCGGATCTGGCCGACGCCATGCCTGCAGGCGGCCGGCTCCCCAAGGTCTACAGCATCCAGGACACGGACGAACAGCGGACCGCGATGTGGATGGAGGACGTCACCGAAAGCCCGGGCGCGGTATGGGACGACGACAGATTCCGTGACGCGGCCACCCTGCTCGGCAGGCTCGCCGGAAGCACAGCAGTCAAGGACCGTGGCCCGGCCCTTCGCGTGGAAAAGGACGCGGACAGGATGCGCTTTTTCCTCAAAGGAGTCGGCGCGATGCTCCTCATACCCGGTATTCAAGGAGATGACCTTTGGAGGATCCCCGCCGTGGCCGAAGCCGCGGATCCGCACTTGATTGCCGGGCTTCGCTCGCTCACCCTCCGGGCGGCCGGGCTCATGGAGGAGATGATTGCGCTTCCGGCGCTGCCCGCACACGGAGACGCCAGCCCACAAAACCTCCTGATCGAGAGGACAGACGGCGCGTCCACAGAGTTCGCGGTCATCGACTGGGGCCTGTACGGAGGAGCCTGTGCCGGATTTGACCTTGGCCAGTTGCTGGCCGGTCTGGTCAACCAAGGCACCATGAGCGGGGAAGAGCTCTATCGACTGGAACCCTTGTGCCTTAAGGCCTACTGCGAGGGCCTGGCCGACGCCGGCGTCGAGACCCCCGAAGCCGAAGTGCGTCGAGGCCACGCGGCATCCATGGCCCTCTTCACAGGACTCACGGCAGTAGCTACCCAGCGCCTGGCCGAACCCGACTCCGGCGAACTCCGCACCCTGGTCGCCGGACGCGTGCACATGGCCCGCTTCGTACTCGACCTGCTGGCGTCCACGGACTGAACCGGCAGAGGCCCTTCAGGGAAGTTGTTCCGATGTTAACGAGGACGACGGCGGGAGTTGCCCTCCCGCCGTCGTCCGCGTTATCGCTTCCCGCCTCGCATAAGCCCGGCGGCAATCAGCCTTCGAGCCTTGAATGCTCGCCCAGGCGGTGCCATGAACGGTTGTGGTAGACCAGGGCGTCGCCGGGTTCGCCCGCTTGGACGTCACGCAGCACGCGGGACTCCAGGGCGTGAACGGCCAGGATGGTGGAGGTCCCCACCTCCATGCGATCGATGACGGCGCAGCGCACCCAGGCGCGGACATCGTCATACACCGCTTCGCCGGTCGGAAGGGCCGACCAGCGGTGAGTCTGGTCAAAGCGATCGGCGCCGGGAGTGGCCCCAAACTTGGCCAGGTCGACGTCGTGCGCATCCAGCAGGTGCACGACGACGGTTTCGGCGCGCGAAAGCACCTTGGACGACGAGGACAGTGCCGAGACCGAGAAAATCAGCAACGGAGGTTCCGCACTCACTGACACCACCGACGATACCGTCAGCGCCACCGGCCCTTCGCCCGCATCCGCCGTGACGACGGCGACACCTCCCGGGTGGCCCCTGAACAGTGCCTTGAATTCGTCGGCCGAGAGGGAGGACGGGAAGCTTTGCTTCGGATCCGCAAGCCACGTGTCTGTGGGGTAGGCGTGAAACATCGTTACGACACCGTGGGGGCGGAACGGGCGAGTTCCTCGCGAATGATGTTAGTCCCGGCACTGAGAGCACTCAGCTTGGCCAGCGCGACGTCCCGGGGGAACGGTGCCATGCCGCAGTTGGAGCTGGGGATGAGCTTGTCCGCATCCACGAACTGCAGTGCCTTGCGGAGGGTGTCGGCCACCTCCTCCGGGGTCTCGACGGTCTCGCTTGCGACGTCGATTGCCCCGAGCATGACTTTCTTGCCCCGGAGGAGCTCGATGAGGTCCATGGGCACATGGGAGTTCTGGGATTCCAGCGAGATGATGTCGATGCTGGAACTCTGCAGCAACGGGAACGTTTCCTCGTACTGCCGCCACTGTGAGCCGAGCGTCGCCTTCCAGTCATTGTTCGCCTTGATCCCGTAGCCGTAACAGATATGTACAGCGGTCTCAGCGCGCAGTCCTTCTGCGGCTCTCTCAAGCGCAGCCACACCCCAGTCCTTGACCTCATCGAGGAAGACATTGAACGCGGGCTCGTCGAACTGGATGATGTCCACGCCGGCGGCCTCGAGTTCTTTAGCCTCCTGGTTCAGGATCGCGGCGAACTCCCAGGCCAGCTTCTCGCGGCTCTTGTAGTGGTCATCGAAGAGCGTGTCCACCATCGTCATTGGACCGGGAAGGGTCCATTTGATCGGCCGGTCGGTGGCTGCGCGGAGGAACTTTGCGTCTTCCACGAATACCGGGCGTTCGCGGCGCACCGGCCCGACGACGGTCGGCACGCTGGCGTCGTAGCGGTCGCGGATGCGCACGGTCTTGCGCTGTTCAAAGTCGACCCCGCTGAGATGCTCGATGAAGGTCGTCACGAAGTGCTGGCGGGTTTGCTCGCCGTCGCTGACAATGTTGATTCCGCGGCGGCTCTGCTCGTGGAGCGCGATGCGCAGCGCATCCTGCTTGCCCTCGAGCAGGGCATCTCCCTCCAGCTTCCACGGGGACCAAAGAGTCTCCGGCTGTGCGAGCCACGATGGTTTCGGCAGGCTTCCGACAACGGTGGTAGGCAAAAGTGTGTTCATGATTGACGATTCTCCGTGAGTCAGTTGACGAGAGCGGGGTAGTTGGCGGTCCACTGGTCCAGCAGGTCCTTGTGGGGCGTGATGAAGTGCTCCTCCGTGTACTTCGCCTGCTTGACCGCCAGCTGACTGCGCTCGACGCGGTCGTAGGCGATCTGCGTCCGCGAGTAGTCCTGCTCTCCCAGGCTGGGCTGATAGACGACGGCGGCGGCGGAGTTCGCGTTGTAAACCTCCGGGCGGTAGATCTTCTGGAATGTCTCCATGGTGCTGATCGTGCCGATCAGTTGCAGGTTGGAGTAGTCATTGAGCAGGTCGCCGCGGAAATAGAAGGCGAGGGGAGCCACGCTGCCGCGTGGCATAAAGTAGCGCACCTGCAGTCCCATTTTTGCGAAGTACGCGTCCGTGAGTGAGAACTCGTCCTGCTGGTACTCGACGCCCAGGACCGGGTGACGGTTCTCCGTTCGACGGTACGTCTTGCTCGTTGAGACGCTGATGCACACCACCGGGGGCTGCGGGAAGCGTTCCTGGCAGGCCGGGGAATCGAGGAATTGCTGGAACAGTTTGCCGTGAAGATCGCCGAAGTTCCCGGGAACGGTGGGCTTGCCCGCTTCTGCTGTTGCCGCCGGCAGTACCACGCTGAAGTCGAAGTCGCGGACGTAGGAGGAGAAGTTGTTCCCGACAATCCCTTGGTGACGGACACCGTTCAGCTGGTCGACGATCTGGATGTCGAGAACCTCGAACAGGGGGAACTGCTGATCCGTACCTTCCGCCGTGAACTGTATCTGCACGGAAACGATCTCAAGCTCGAGCGTGTAGCGGTCCCGGTCCGGGTTGTCCCAGTCTGCGAGATCGTTGAAGCGGCGGCGGATCATGGTCAAGGCGTTGCGGAGGTTCTCCTGGCGGTGCTCGCCCCGTGCGAGGTTGGCGAAGTTCGTCGTGATCCGGGAGCCTTCCGACGGGGTGTAGTCCTCGTCGAACCGGGTCGTGGTGATATTGAAGCTGAAATCGTCTGCCATTTGCTGCCAATCCGTTGATGATGGGCCGGAGACGGCCTTTCAGAAGGGGACGTATCCATGGTGCAGCCTTTCGAGGGGTATCAGGTAACTCGTGGTTGCTATGCATTCATATAGAATTTGCCTATGGCCCAGATTTCGAGCGGATTGACCCTGCAGCAACTCCGCTACTTCATAGAGGTTGCAGCGGAGGGGTCGATCTCTGCGGCTGCCGATCTGCTCTACGTAGCGCAGCCGACAATGTCCGCAGCGATGAAGGACCTCGAGACCCGGGTAGGCCGTGCTCTCCTTGTTCGTTCCGCCCGCGGGGTCACCCTCACCGAGGACGGGGCAGAGTTCCTCGGCTATGCAAGGCAGGTGGTCGAGCAGTTCGCCCTCCTCGAGCAGCGCTACCTCGGCAGGCCACCGACGCGACGTCTGCTCGGGGTGTCAACGCAGCACTACTCGTTCGCGGTGGACGCGTTCGTCCGGATGGTCAAGGCCTCTGAGGTGGCCGAATACGAGTTCTCGCTCCGTGAGTCCCGCACCTGGGACATCATCGAGGATGTCCGTACGCTCCGCAGCGAGGTAGGCATCCTCTACCGGAACGATTTCAACCGGAAGGTCATCGACAAGCTGCTCCGGGAATCCGGGCTCGCGTTCACACCGCTTTTCCTCGCAGATCCACACATTTTCATTTCACGGAAGAACCCGCTCGCCGCAAAAGAGCGAGCGACACTCGACGATCTCGCCGGCTTGCCGCGGCTGACCTTCGACCAAGGTGCGAACAACTCTTTTTATTTCGCCGAGGAGATTCTCTCCACCCTGTCCAGTAAACAGGAGATCCGGGTCTCTGACCGTGCCACGATCTTCAACCTCATGATCGGGCTGCACGGCTATACGATCTCGACGGGCATCATCAGCGGGCAGCTGGACCCGGAGATCGTCGCCATCCCGCTCGACGTTGACGAACGCATCGAGATCGGCTGGATCGGTCACGCCGCGATTCCGCTGACCGACCAAGCGCAGCGCTACCTTGGGGAATTGCGGGCCGTCGTAGCTGAGTTTGGCGTAGCGCTACTCGACTGACTGAAATCTCAGCGGACGGTGTCAGTTTGGCCGCCACCTGCGGAGGCCGCTGAGCAGTTGACCGAGGTTTCAGCCTGCCCCTCCGGGACCTGCCCATGAGCCGAAATCACCGTGGATCCCTTTGCCGCGTTCGTCGTCGTCCTTGCCGCATCGACGGCACCGCCGGTACACCGTTCCATCGTCGGCGTGTTCGACGTGCCATTCGTGCCGGATGTTCAGTTTGCAGAGCAAAGCCTGGATCATGGCCGCCTCCGGTTCACAGCATGGACTCCGTACATCCCATGATGGCCTCCCTGAAGATTCATGGAAAGTGATTGCTACTGTTCCGAAGCGCACGCGCGATCCGTGTTTAGGGGACCCGTGTCTGGAACCATCATCTGGCCGGTTTGGCTGCCGGGCAGGGACGATCGCGGTAGGGGGCGTGGCGTGGCAGACGGGGTGGAGTTACCCCGCCTTGCCAGGGCCGTCTACGACCACAGGTCCACGGTTTCACCGGATGAGGATCAGCGCAGCGTAGCGGCGATCCGACCGTCGACCAGGACTGCCGCTACTTCCGTCAGGTCAGGCGTCTCCGAGGCGGGGACGCCGACCGCGACGGTCCTGTAAGCAACAGCCGCCGAAGCAGCAGGAGCTGCGTCATCCACCGAGGACAACGACTCCAGGGTCACTACACCCACAACTTCGCGCGGGTGGACGGTTCCAAAGCTATCGCCACGGTCCAGCACCAGGAACGCCGGCTCGCTTGGCCCCAGCGACCGGGTGTGAAGTTCGACGGCGGCCTCCGCCGCTGTCAGGCCGTTCGCCAGGAGATGAACTCCGGCAGGCGCACCGGTGAGGAGCGAGCGGATGGTTCCGTCCGGCGTCGTCGGTTCCAGGAAGCCGAGCGAGGTGAGCCACGCGTCGTCGAAATAGGTGGAGAGGTAGTTCCTGCCCGAGTCGGGGATGACCGCAACGATGGTGTGGCTTTCATCCAAGGTGGCTGCAAGTTCCAGAGCCGCCGCCAAGGCTGTGCCTCCCGTGGCGCCAATGAGCAGCCCTTCCTCGAGTGCTGCACGGCGGGCGGTGAAGATGGCGTCGCGATCGCTGATGCTGAAGTACTTGTCCACCAAGGTGGTGTCGAACGCTTCAGGCCAGATGTCCTCCGCGGAGGCCGGGTGAAGGGGGTGACCGGCACCTTCGGTGTATTTGAGTGAGCCGTTGCCGCCACCGTAGCGGGAGTGCTCAGGGTCTGCCGCAATGACCTGGACCAGGCCGTCGCTGGCTTCCTTCAAGTAGCGGCCGGTGCCGCTGATGGTCCCTCCGGTTCCGACGCTCGCAACGAAATGCGTCACCGCACCCTCAGTGTCTTTCCATATTTCAGGTCCTGTGCCGGCAAAGTGCGCGTCGGGGTTGGCCGGGTTGTCGTACTGGAGTGCCAGCCAGGCACCCGGGGTTGAGGCTGCAAAGGCCGCCGCTCGGTTCGCCAGATGGTCCGGGTGTGAGCGCGGCACGAAGTCGGCCACCAGGTGCACTTCTGCCCCGAAAGCCCGGAGCAGCCGGACCTTTTCCGCTGCAGTGGCAGCGGGAGCGAAGATCACCGAACGGTAGCCCAGTTGTGCCGCCACCAGGCTCAGCCCGATCCCGGTATTACCGCTGGTTCCTTCAACCACCGTCCCGCCAGCCTTTAAGAGTCCGGCCTGTTCAGCTGCGCGGATCATGGACAGTGCAGCGCGGTCCTTGACGCTGCCACCAATGTTCTGGAACTCCAGCTTCGCGTAAATGCGTGGCCGGACGCCCGCGCCGAGCTTCTTCAAACGGAGCAGGGGAGTGCCACCGATGGCATCGAGGACTGATTCGTAGACGGTCATGCCGCCCACGCTAGGAGGCAGGAAAACCGCGCGCCAAAAAGCGTTGAGCAACACGTCAGGCGTCGCTACATGCGGCTCAACGCGACGCAACGCATCGTCACGCGGGGGTACAGGCCGGAGTGGAAAATGACGAACTTGGCAGCCCGTTGACGCGATGTTTCCCGCGTTGACGCCCCGCGTCAGGGCGTTTGTACATTCCTTGGAGGTGCTTCTAGATTCAGTTCCAGGTCAAGAGTCAGCGCGCCAAGGACCGGCTCGCGCTGCGGCAACCCTCAGGCATTAGGTGGCGGGGTGCTCCGGAAACAGACCTGGCCGCGTTTGCGGCAAGTGAATGTCAACCGGCCGCGCGGCGGCCTCTGAAAAGAGAGAACATGCCTTCAAATTCTGTACCCGAATTCCGTTCACGCGTTGTTGGGCTGGAGCTCGACGGCGATGGAGCCCACCCGGCTGCGTGGCGAAAGGCGCTCCACGATCCGCAGGCGCTGTTGGGGGGCTTTCGGATCCGTGAGACTGTCCAGGCCGCCGATATCGCGGGATTTCACCTTGCCACGTTCAAGGACACCCGGGCCGTGGATGCCGACAGCACAGGAATCCCAACGCGTATCGACGCCATTCAGCGCGCCGCGTTCGCAGCGCCACTCACGGGCTCCCTGGGCCTGGTTCCGGAAGCAGGAACGCTCTTCACCGAGCCATTCCACATCGCAACCCAGCTCGCCAGCCTGGACTACTCCTCCCAGGGCAGGGCCGGTTGGTTGGTGAATACCGCGAACCTGCTGGAGGAAGCCCGCACCGTGGGCCGCACGCCGCTGGGAGAGAACGAGGTCGCGGCCGAGGCAGCCGATGTGGTCCAAGCCAGCCGCAGGCTCTGGGATTCCTGGGAAGATGACGCCGTGATCCGGGACGTGTCCACGGGCCGCTACCTCGACCGGGACAAGCTGCATTACGCCGACTTCGAAGGTAACCGCTTCTCAGTTAAGGGACCGTCCATCATCCCCCGTCCCCTGCAGGGGCAGTTGGTGGTATTTGCCCCCGCGGACCTCATTCCCGCCGTCGAGGCAGACGTTGCCTTGGCATCCGCAACCACTGTCGAGGCGCTTCCGCAGGCGGCCCACGCGGCAGCAGCGGCGGGCGCACAGCGGACACTGGTAGAGCTGGACGTCATTCTGGACGCCCGCGGACAGACGGCCGAGGAGCGCTTGGCCGAATTGGACGCCCACGAGGAATGGCGGAGTGGAGCCCGCTACGCCGGAAGCGCCGAAGGCCTGGTGGAAGTGCTCACCACGCTGTTCGCAGCGGCAGACGGCGTTCGCCTCAAGCCTGCTGTCCTGGACGTCGACCTCCCCGAACTGGCCTACAAAGTGCTGCCGGCTCTACACAAGACCGGGCTGGTGACGCCTCTCAAACCGGGCACCACGCTGCGGGAAACGTTCCAGCTTCCGCGCCCGGCCAACCGCTTTGCCGCGGCCTGACCGACGCCGACTCATCACAGAAACCACAAGAGAGCTCACCCATGACCAAGCACCACCGCATCGCAGGCAACGGGCAGATCCAGTTCGGCGTCTTCTTCCAGGGCGTCAACCACACCACGGTCTGGAAGGACGCAGCCAGCGGCTCGCAGACCGATTTCGAATCCTTCCGCCGCGTGGCCCAGACAGCTGAACGGGGTCTCTTTACCGCGTTCTTCCTGGGCGAGGGGCTCCGCCTCCGCGAGCACCTCGGCAAGATCCACGACCTTGACGTCGCAGGGCGCCCGGACGCCCAGACCGCCCTCGCTGCCCTGGCAGCCATCACCACCAACATCGGCCTGGTGGCTACCCAGAACACCACCTACAACGACCCCGCAGACCTCGCCCACCGCCTGGCCAGCCTGGACCTCCTGTCCGACGGCCGGGCCGCGTGGAACATCGTCACCACGGACAACGCATGGACCGGCGCCAACTTCCGGCGCGGCGGGTTCCTCAAGCACGAGGACCGCTATATCCGTGCCGAAGCGTTCGTCCAGACGGCCAAAGCGATCTGGGATTCCTGGGCCGACGGCGCAATCGCCGGGTCCCGGAACGACGCCCGCTGGCTCCGCGAGGACAGCATCACACCCGTGCACCGCAAGGATGCAAGCTTCGACGTCGAGATCACCGGCCGCCTCCCGCGCTCCACCCAGCACCACCCGGTGCTGTTCCAGGCCGGCGACTCACCCGATGGCCGGGACTTCGCCGTGCGGAACGCCGACGTGATCTTCTCGGCGCACCCCGAACTGGAGGACGCGAAGAAATTCCGCGAAGACATCGTCGCCCGTACCCTCAAAGCAGGCCGCCCGGCCGATGACGTGAAGATCTTCCCCGGCCAGGAATTCATCCTCGGAGCCACGTCCGCCGAGGCGGAAGAGAAACACCAATGGGTCCGCTCCCAACAGGTGGGTCCGGAAACGGCCATCGCCTACCTGGAACAGTACTGGGGCCGCACCCTGGCCGGGTACGACCCCGACGGGCCCCTCCCGGACATCGACCCGGTGGTTGACGTCACCAACCCCACCCGCGGCAACGCCTTCCACGGCAAGAGCGCCAAGGAGCTCGCTGCCCAGTGGCGTGAGGAAGCCAAGGACAAGGGCTTGTCCATCCGGCAGTTCGTCGCCGCCAGGTCCCGCCTCAATGGCCGTGGCCTGGTGGGATCCTACGATGACGTCGCCGACAAGCTTGCCGAATACGCCCACACCGGGGCGGTGGACGGCTTCAACATCACCCCGTGGATCGTTCCTTCCGGCCTGGACGAAATCGTCAATGAACTCGTTCCCAGGCTGCAGGACCGCGGCGTGTACCGCACCGAATACGAAGGCAGCACCCTCCGCGAAAACCTCGGCCTCCGTGCGCCGCTGACCCAGCGCAGTTCACTCACCAGCACCCAACTCACCGAAAGCGAAGACGTCGCATGAGACTCCCCAAACCGGCCCCAGCAGGCCGCGGAAAGAAACCCGCCGCCGTCGCCGGCGTCCTGGGAGCCATTGCGCTCCTGGCCTCCGCTTGCGGTGGAGGGGCCGACGCCGGTGCGCAGCAAAGTGCCGCGTCCTCGCCCGTTCCGGGTGGGAACCTGAACTTCGCTGTTTCCGTTGACCGTGGCTGCATCGACCCGCAGCAGGTAGGCAACAACGACGCGATCGCGATTGCCCGCCAGACCGTGGCCTCCTTGACCTCGCAGGACCCGAAGACCGGCGAAATCGTGCCGTGGCTGGCCGAGAAGTTCGAGAACAACGCTGATGCCACCAGCTTCACTTTCACCCTGCGCACCGGCGCGAGCTACGCGGACGGGACTGCCATCGACGCCCAGTCGGTGAAAACCAACTTCGAAGCCATCAAGGCCCTCGGCGCCAAGGCAACCCTGGGCTCCACCTACCTGAGCGATGTCAGCGCCATCACCGTCAAGGATCCGCAGACCGTTGTGGTGGACTTCTCCAAGCCCAACGCCCAGTTCCTGCAGGCAACGTCCACGTTCACCCTGGGGCTCCTGTCTCCGGCTTCGGCCAAGCTCTCCGAAGCAGACCGTTGCGCCGGAAAGTTCTCCGGCTCGGGTCCGTTCAACGTCAAGAGCTACACCGTGGACAAGGAAGCCGTGCTCGAACGCCGTGCAGGCTACAACTGGCCGTCTTCCACCAACAGCAACAAGGGCGAGGCGTACCTGGACACAGTGACGTTCAAGATCATCCCGGAAGCAGGCAACCGCACGGGCAGCCTGCAGTCCGGGCAGATTGACGCGACGGCAGCGATCTCGGCCGCGGACATCGGACTGTTCAGTGGCAACGGCTTCTGGAACGAAACCCGGGCCAACCCGGGAGTCGTCTACAACCTGTACTCCAACGAGTCCAACCCCAAGTTGAAGGAGACCGCGGTCCGACAGGCCATCTCCAAGGCCATCAACCGCGAAGAAATCACCAAGACGCTGCTCACGGAGGCGGACCAGCCTGCCAAGGGCGTCCTGTCCCACACCACCCCCTACTTCAAGGACTACAGTTCGCTGCTGGCCCACGATCCGGACGGTGCCAAAAAGCTCCTGGACGACGCCGGATGGAAGCCCGGAGCGGACGGCATCCGCGAGAAGAACGGCGAGAAGCTCTCCTTCAAGGTCACCTACTGGCAGTCACCAAAGGAAGTCCTGGAACTCATCCAGCAGCAGCTCAAGGAAATCGGCGTTGACCTGCAGTTGAAGTTCACCACGATCGCCGATGTCACGGCTGCCCAGGCGGATAAGACCTATGACTTCTCCTACGGCAACCTGACCCGAAGCGACCCGGACGTCCTGCGCACGGTCTTTGCCTCCAACACTGCCCGCGGTGGCAGCAACCTCCGCGATAAGCTCCCCGTTGATGACACCCTGGGCGAGCAGGCCGCGGCCCTGGACAAGGATGCCCGCCAAAAGCTGGTGGACCAGGCCCAGGAGGCCCTGATCAAGGATGCACACTCCATCCCGCTGTACGAGCTCTCCACCACGATCTCTGCCAGCGGGAAGGTCCACGACCTCAAGTTTGAGGCGTCCAGCCGCTTGGACTTCTACGACGCCTGGCTGAGCAAGTAGGCATCCCATGATCCGCTACATCGGCCGTCGGTTACTGCAGGGAGCGTTCGTTCTCTGGGCCGCTTACACCGTGTCCTTCCTGATCCTGTACTTGCTGCCCGGCGACGCCGTGAGCATCATGGCCAGCGGCGACGAACAGAACGCCGTGGACCCTGCGCTCGTGGCCAAGCTGCGTAGCGAGTACGGACTGGACAGGCCAATCCACGAGCAATACTTCATTGCCTTGGTGAAAGCCCTGCAATTGGACTTCGGGGTCTCGATCAAGAACGGCGTGCCTGCCACGACCACGGTGGCCGAAGTGATGCCGGAAACCATCAAGCTGGCCATCGCCGGTTTCGCGTTGGCTGTGGTGCTCGGAAGCGTGTTGGCAGTGGTTGCGGCGTTCAGCCGCAACCGCTGGATCCGCACGGTATTCTCCTCGCTCCCACCGCTGGGAATCGCCGTGCCCACGTTCTGGATCGGCCTGCTGCTGCTTCAGTTCTTCTCCTTCCGGTTGCGTTTGTTCCCTGCGATCGGCAACGACGGCGCTGAGAGCCTGGTGTTGCCGGCGTTGACTCTGGCGATACCCACCTCAGCGGTGATCGCCCAGTTGCTCACGCGCAGCCTTCACCAGACACTCGGGGAGCCATACATCGAGCAAATCAGGGCCAAAGGAGCCAGCGAAGCACTGATCAACTTTGGCCATGCCCTGCGGAATGCGGCCATTCCCACGCTGACCATGTTGGGCATCCTGGTGGGCAACCTTCTGGCCGGAGCCGTGGTGAGTGAGACCGTGTTTTCCCGCGCAGGGATCGGCCGGCTTACTGTCACAGCGGTGAACAGCAGGGACATCCCCGTGGTTCAGACCTTGGTTGTCCTGGCCGCTGCCATTTTTGTGGTCACCAGTCTGATTGTCGATCTGATCTACCCACTCGTGGATCCGCGCATCAACACCGCGCGCGGAGCCAAGGCCTAGGAGGGCCAGCATGTCGCAGCAACTTGATACCCGGGTGGAAAGCCCTCTACCGGCTTCTCCTTCATTGCCGCCTTCCGGCCTGGGGGAAGACGCAGCAGCCGTCCACCCGGCGTCGGGCGTGGCCGCGAAGTACCCCCGGGCGGGGCGACTGGCGAGGGCAGCCGCGGCACGTCCCGGCCTGGTGCTGTCCGTACTGGTCGTCGCGCTCGTGATCCTTTGGGCCCTGGTCCCGACGGCCTTCACCTCCTGGCCGCCAGACACGGGCGTTCCTTCGGCACGGCTCAAGGCACCTTCGCCCGAGCACTGGTTCGGCACGGACAGCCTGGGCCGCGATCTGTTCTCCCGCGTGGTCCACGGTTCGGCGACATCCCTGGCGGCCACCGCGGTTGCCGTGGCCGTCGGACTCGTTGCGGGTTCTGCGTTGGGCTTGCTTGCCGGCTCACTCCGGGGCTGGGTGGACGATGTGATCATGCGCGTCATGGATGTGCTCCTGGCCATCCCCAGCCTGCTGCTCTCGCTGGCTTTGATCACGGTCCTGGGGTTCGGGACCATCAACATTGCCGTCGCCGTAGGCGTGGCGAGTGTGGCCAACTTCGCCCGGATCATGCGTGCCGAGACGCTGCGCGTCAATACGGCCGTGTATGTTGAGGCGGCGCGCTCGGCCGGTGTCCGCTGGCACAACATCCTGCTCCGGCATGTCCTTCCCAACGCCGCTGGACCGGTCCTGGCGTTGTCCGCCCTGGAATTCGGTATGGCCGTGCTCTCCATTTCGTCCCTGAGCTTCCTTGGCTTCGGCGCACCACCACCGGCCGCCGAGTGGGGTTCCCTCGTGGCCGGAGGCCGCGACTACCTGGTGGCGGCCTGGTGGTTGGTGACCTTGCCCGGCGTGGTGATTGCCGCCGTCGTGCTTTCCACCAACCGCATCTCACACGCGTTCCAGGACGCTGAAAGGAACCGTGCATGAGCCCGCTGCTCAGGGTCCAAGACCTCCAGGTGGAGTACCTGGTCAACGGCGAGGCGAAGACTGCCGTGTCCGGGGTGTCCTTTGAAGTCAACGCCGGCGAAGTAGTGGCAATCGTGGGGGAGTCGGGCTCCGGCAAGACTACCACTGCGCATTCCATCATCAACCTGCTTCCCGGCAATGCCAGATTCTCCTCCGGCAGCATTGCGTTCGACGGCGTTGATCTCACCCAACTGACCCGCAAGGAATGGCAGGGTGTCCGGGGTAGGGAGATCGGGCTGATACCCCAGGACCCCACTGCGTCCCTGGACCCGCTCCAGAAGGTGGGCGAGCAGGTGGCGGAAGCCTTGACGATCCACAGGATCCAGCCCAAGAAAGAAGCACGGCGGCGGGCCGTTGGGCTGTTGCGGGAGAGTGGCATCCGTGACGCTGAAACCCGCGCACGGCAGTACCCGCACCAGTTTTCCGGGGGTATGCGGCAACGTGTCCTGATCGCAACGGCACTCGCCGCGCAACCCAAACTCGTGATCGCAGACGAACCCACCAGCGCCCTGGATGTCACCGTCCAGCGACAGATCCTGGACAACATCGCTGCCCTGACCACCGAGCGCGGCACGGCTGTCCTCCTGATCACGCATGACCTCGGCGTCGCCGCGGACCGGGCGGACAGGATCATCGTCATGAAGCAGGGCGTGGTTGTGGAGGAAGGGTCCGCGGCCGAGGTCCTGGGAGACCCGAACCACGAGTACACCCGGCAACTCATCGAGGCCGCCCCCGGGCTGAGCCCACGGCGGTTACGTACAGTATCTGCTGTCGAGCGTTCGACGGCGGGTGGTGCCGTTTTGGTGGAAGCGACCGCCCTGCGCAAGGTCTTCCCGCTGCCCCGGACAGCTGGTGGTGCCCGGAGCCTCACCGCCGTGGACGATGTCTCCCTTGATATCCGAAGCGGCGAGACTCTGGCATTGGTGGGCGAATCGGGGTCCGGAAAGAGCACCGTGGCGCGGTTGCTGCTGCGTCTCGAGAAGCCAACGTCCGGTTCGGTAGTGTTCGACGGCGTCGACCTAGCCTCCGTGCGTGGTGAACGGCTGCGGCAGCTCCGGCGCCGTTTCCAAGTGGTGTTCCAAAGTCCCTATGCCTCGGTGGATCCACGCTTCTCGGTGGAGGACATCATTGCTGAACCGCTCAGGGCATTTTCCGAGGGCACTCCAGGCGGGAGGCGGGAACGGGTGAGCTCCTTGCTGGAGGAAGTGCATCTGCCCTCCGACTACGCCTCGCGGCGCCCGGCTGAGCTCTCAGGAGGGCAAAGGCAGCGCGTAGCGATCGCCCGGGCGTTGGCGTTGAAACCCGAACTTGTGGTGCTGGACGAGGCGGTCTCGGCCCTGGATGTGTCAGTCCAGGCCCAGATCCTGTCGCTGCTGGTGGAACTGCAGGAACAGGAGTCGTTGAGCTACCTGTTCATCTCGCACGACCTCGCCGTGGTGCAGCAAATCTCGGACCGCGTCGCAGTGATGCAATCCGGGAAGCTCGTGGAAATCGGCGACGCCACGGACGTCCTGGTAAACCCGGCGGAGGAATACACGAAGGCGCTTATCAGTGCGATCCCGGGCCGTCGGCTGACTCTGAACAAATGTGGCAACGGTATTTGACAATGGCCACTGGGCAACGGCTCTTCGATGATGCGATGCGTTTGACAGGCTGTTTTAGGGCTGGAAGAGTGGGCAGCTCGCTGATGCAACCGGCGGCCCTTTCCCAGAGGCCGGAGGCCTTCGCAATGACCGACATCCACATCAGCCCTTTCCTGGACGAGCGCGTAGTCCAAGACCCAACCCTTGATGACAGCCTCGACCTCGGCACACTTTACGGGTTGTACGTGAGCTGGTGCCTGACCGCTGGCCAGCACCCCGCACCTCAGGACGTGTTCTGCACGGCACTGCGACACCATGGCGTGGCCCACGACGACGAACAAGGCCTGGTCCGTGTCTATCCGGGTCTGCGGATCCTCGATCCCCTCACGGACAGTGATGCCATCGCCGGGGCAGCTGCCTCTCCGTAGAACCCGGGCCGCGCTGCTGGTTTGCCTGTTTCACGTCCTGGCGGCAGTGGGGTTTTGAAGCCGGCGGCGGCTGGGGGGAGAGTCTCGGTCTCAGAAGACTCTGTCGCCGCCGGCTTCGTTCTGGGCCGGACCGCCTTTCGACGGCCGGAGCACCGGTTGGAGGAGACCACCGATGCGATGCGGTGGAAGTTCGGCGATGCTTGGGGCTAACCGTCCTTCCATAAACCAGTCAACAGTTCAGCGGGGTGAGGAACACGAGTAGTTTGTACTCGATTTACGGCAACGTGCCGGGGCGTTCTGGGGACTTGTACTCACAAACAACGTCCCGACTACTTGGAATCCGAGCCACAGATGCCGGCTTCAATGACGAAATTGGACGCTGCGTAACGCCACATTGCGGTCCATGAAGGTGCACGACTCCCAGTGACCGAAGGTGTCTTTTTTCATTGTCTGGGGTCACACGGCAACCGTAATCTCAATGCAGCCAAGGCCGCAGGGCAGTAATTCCTGCAGCCGCCGCCTCCCGACCCGGACCGTACGTTCACGGACCTGTCCCGGGTTGCAGGCTACCCCGCATCTGCATCACCATCTCCGTTCCAGGCTTGGACCCAGCAAGCCTGCCCTCTCCCCGAAGGAACACGTCCCGTGTCGTCACCCCAAGACAACTCCTCCACCCGCATCGTTGCCGGTGAATCCGCCAAGCCCAAACACCGCGCCCTTAAGATCGGCATTGCAGCAGGCGTGGTCCTGCTGATCGGTGCCGGCGCAGCAGTAGCTTCCGTTGTGTCGAACAACAACCAGGCAGCCCCGGCAGTGACCACCTCGCCGGCGGCTGAGCTGAAGCTTGGTTACTTCAGCAACGTCACGCACGGCCCGGCGTTGGTGGGTACCAGCAAGGGCTTCATCGCCAAGGAACTCGGCAGCACCAAGCTCAGCACCCAGGTGTTCAACGCCGGCCCGGCCGCGATCGAAGCCCTGAACGCCGGCGCGATCGATGCCACGTACATCGGCCCGAACCCAGCCATCAACTCCTTCGTCAAGAGCAACGGGGAGTCCATCAGCATCATCGCCGGTGCGGCAGCCGGTGGTGCCCAGTTGGTGGTCAAGCCGGAGATCAACTCCGCAGCGGACCTCAAAGGCAAGGTCCTGGCCTCGCCGCAGCTCGGCGGCACCCAGGACGTGGCGCTGCGGGCTTGGCTGGGGCACCAGGGGTACAAGACCAACCCGGATGGCAGTGGTGATGTGACCATCAACCCCACCGAGAACGCCCAGACGTTGAAGTTGTTCCAGGACGGAAAGCTCGACGGCGCGTGGTTGCCTGAGCCGTGGGCCTCCCGTCTGGTGCTCGAAGCCGGGGCGAAGGTCCTGGTGGATGAAAAGGACCTGTGGGAGAAGGGTGATTTCACCACCACCATCCTGATCGTGAACAAGAAGTTCGCCGCCGAACACCCCGAGACCGTCAAGGCGTTGTTGAAGGGCCACGTTGAATCCGTGAACTGGCTGAACTCCGCCTCGGCCGAGGAGAAGGCCACCACCATCAACGCCGTGTTGAAGGACACCGCGGGCAAGCCACTCCCGGCCAATGTGATCGACCGGGCGTTGCAGAACATCAAGTTCACCACCGACCCGCTGGCCGGGACCTACAAGAAGCTCCTCCAGGACGGCGTGGACGCAGGCACCACCAAGACCGCCGACATCAACGGCATCTTCGACCTCCGCACCCTGAACGAAGTGGAAGGCAAGAAGACCTCCGCCGCCGGACTCGGCCAGGAATAGCAAGGCACGCAACGCAGAAGGTGCCCGGGCATACCAGCCCGGGCACCTTCCACTTTTAAGATCCGGCTAAGATCCGGTTCGCCGGGGGACAAGTACTCTGCGCCGCCCGGTGATCTTCTAGTCGTGGTCGGTGCTGTCGAATTCGAGGCCGAGCAGGGCGTTTTCCGTCACCTCGGGCAGTGCGGGGTGTATCCAGTATTGCTTGGTGGCGAAGTCGCGGACGTCCAGGTCAAAGGCCAGCACCGTGATCATTTGCTGTATCAGGGTGGATGCCTGCGGGCCCATGTAGTGGGCACCGAGGAGTTTTCCAGTCTCATGGTCCGCGATGAGCTTACAGATCCCGGTGGTGTCTTCCAGGGCCCAGCCGTAGGCGACGTCTCCATAATCCTGCACTTTTACGGTGACCTTGTGGCCGCGTTCGCGGGCCTGGTGCTCGGTCATGCCCACGGTGGCTATCTGGGGGTGGGTGAATGTGGCTGCGGGGACGTGCTGGTGCGGCATCCGCTGAAGATCGTGGGGGTTCAGCAGGTTGTGGCGTACAGCGCGCATTTCGGCATTGGCGACGTGTTTGAGCATGTAGGGGGAGGACACGTCTCCGAGGGCCCAGACACCAGCGGCGGTGGTCGACCTGCCGTATTCATCAACCTCGATGCGCCCTCCCTCCGTCATCGCGATCCCGGCGGATGGCAGGTCCAGCAGGTCGCCGTTGGGGATGCGCCCGGTGGCTACCAGCAGTACTTCCCCCGTCGCGGAGGTCCCGTCGTCGAGCCTGACCGTAACCCCTTGGGCTGTCTGCTCGGCGTCCACCACGGTTCGGGCTGACCGGATGTCGAAGCGTTGTGCCGCCAGGGTGTTGAACCGGTCGTGGAGGTCGTGGTCGAGGTGGCGCAGGAGCGTCGAACGGGGGATAACCGTGACGTCGGTTCCGAGAGCGTCGAAGACGTGGGCGAACTCCATGGCGATGTAGCCTCCGCCGATGATCACCACGGACTTGGGCTGCTCGGGCAGCCGCATGATGTCCTCATTGGTGTAGTACCGCACGCCCGAGGCGGCGATGGCCTCAGGGATGGAGGGGCGGGAACCGGCGGCGATGACGATCTGATCACCTGAGATGGTCTTTTGGTGCTTGCCTTGGCCGGTGCGGACCGTGCGTTCTCCAACGAAAACAGCATGCTGGTCGTAGACGTCGATGTTCGGGGTCTGCGGGCCTCGGCGGTACTCCTCACCTGAGTCGGCGATGGGGTCGATGCGGTTCCCGAAGATACGGTTAACCAGACCCGGCCAATCGACAGAGCTCACTGTGGCTTCCAATCCCAGTCGTCCCGACTCAGCAATTTCACGTGCCGTGTCTGCGGTATGGACGTACATCTTGGACGGGATGCAGCCGGCATTGAGGCAGGTGCCGCCGAAGGAGCCTTCCTCGATGATCGCGATCGACTGGTCGTCGAACCCGGGTCCGGGGATGGAATTCCCGGACCCCGTGCCGATGATGATCAGGTCGTAGTGTCGATCCACGGCGATGCCGCTGGCAACAGTGTGCATAGGGGTCCTCACTCTCTCCAGTGTTGTTCACCCACAGGATTCCAAAGTCCGACGCCGTTACAGCAGCTGGCTGCCCGGTCCAGATTGGCTGTCGTTCCAAGGGGCCAGGCAATTGCGAGAATAGCAGGATGGGTGCAGCTAAAGAGATTCTTGAACACCTTCTGACGTGCTTGGAAGATGCCACGAAGGGGCGCACCGGGTTCACGTTGGGCTTTCTTGGCACTGTTGGTCTGGATGGCGGACCACGAGTCCGGGCTGTCATCCTCCGCGCCGTCGATCGGGAGGCCGGGCGGATCATGATCGCAACCAACTCATCGTCTGGGAAGGTCTCCGAGATGGATCGGGTTCCCCAGGTCGCGTTGACGATGTACGACGACCACCGTGGGGTCCAGTTGCGGGTCACAGGCACGGCGAGGATCATCGAGGACTCGGATGAGCGTGCCCGTGCTTGGCGCCACTTCGCCCCTCACAGCCGGCACCTGTACGCTTCGCCACTGATCCCGGGGAGTCCTCTGATGGACGTCGAAGATCTGGCAGGGGAGACGTCCGATGAGGCGGCGGCATTCGACAGATTCGCCTGGGTGGGTCTGGAAATGGACCATCTGGACTGGCTCGATTTCTCTGGGAGCGGGCAGGTTCGATGGGAGTTCGACCTGGTCAACGGAGCTTGGCATGGCCAGGAGGTTGTACCCTGACCGACGGGTGCTTGACGGCGAGGATGGTTGCTGCGGGGTGCAAAGCCGCAGGGCCTTGACGCCGCACTTGCATTTTGCAAGTATGGCCGCATGAGCCTATTCATCACCTGCCCAGTTGAGAACGTCGAGAGCTCCACCGCCTTTTACACCGCCCTCGGATGGACCCTGAACGCCGAGATGTCCGATCACAATGTGTCCTGCTTCGCGATCGCTCCCGAGCAATACGTCATGCTCGGCAGCCGCGAGATGTATGCGAGCGTCGGTGGCTCCGAAGAGCTGATCGGCGGGCCCGACACCCCCTCGAAGGTCACGGTCTCGTTCGACCTCGGCAGCCGCGAGGCGGTTGACGAACTCACCGAACGCGCCGGTGCTGCCGGCGGGCGGATCGGTGACACCGACGACTACCCCTTCATGTACCAGCGCCAGTTCGACGATCCCGATGGTTACCACTACTCACCGTTCTGGATGAAGCCGGACGCTGATCCGACCGCGTGAGCAACCTCGCCGCTGCCCTCGACATCGTCGGAGCGCGGTGGGCCCTCCTGATCGTGGAACGGCTGCTCGACGGGCCACAGCGGTACGGCGACCTGCAGCGTGACCTCGGGATTCCCACCAACATACTCGCCACCCGGCTCCGCGAGCTCGAGACCGCGGGCGTGCTGTCGCGGCTGCCCCTGCGGCACAACACCCGGGCCTACGCGTTGACCGATCGCGGGCTCGCTTTGAGCGAGGCCATCGCCGCCCTGGCACGCTGGGGCAGCGGGGAATGACATGACGTGGATTGCTTCGTCAGTGGGATCATGGACCCATGGTTTCCGCTCAACGATTTTTCGCCGGCAGGCCCCGCCCGCGACCCATCAAGCCCGGACCCGGCCAGGAATCCGTGTGGGACTACCCCCGGCCGCCCAGGGTCGAGAACCGGAAGGAACGGATTGAGGTCCATCTGGGCGGGCAGGTCATCGTGGACACCACCGATGCTGTGCGCGTCTTGGAAACCAGCCATCCGCCGGTCTACTACGTGCCGTTGGATGCGTTTCCGGCCGGTGTCCTGGTCCCCGTTGATGGCGCGAGTTTCTGTGAGTTCAAGGGGCGGGCGGACTACTTCGACGTGGTGGCCGGCGGCATCAGCGTCCCTCGCGGTGGCTGGACCTACCAGGAACCGAAACCGGGCTTCGAGGCGCTAAGGGGCCGGGTGGCACTTTATCCGCAACACATGAAGCACTGCCGTGTGAATGGCGAGCAGGTGACTTTCCAAGAAGGCGGCTTTTACGGCGGTTGGATCACCCGTCAGATCGTTGGGCCTTTCAAGGGAGGCCCGGGCACTTCAGGATGGTGAGACCCCGGCGTCCAGGATGATCTGCCTGATGGTCTCGATGACTACCTCGGCGGCTGCCGATTGTGGACCGTCGTCGGACGTCGCCAGGGCGAAGGCAGCCGACAGTCCCGGGTCGGTAATGCGCCGGATCGTGAACTGATCATCGGAAAACATGGCGACGGCGGCCGGCTCAGGCAGCACGGTAACGCCAAGGCCCAACTGGACGGCTTCCCGCAACGAGTGGCCGTGATCCATCTCAATGGCAACTGTCAGTTCCATGCCCAGGCTGCTGAAGGCCTGTTCAACCAGGCCGCGGAGGGTGTGCGTGGGGCTGGGAAGCATGAAGTCCAGGTTGCCGAGGGAGCTCACGGCGACCGAAGTGTCGGTGCTGTCCGGCAGTTCGAAGTCAGCGGGAGTGACGAGTACCAGGGCGTCAGTGGAGATGCGTTCGAACCTGACGCCTTTGACCGGTCCGGGATCGTAGATCAGCGCCGCGTCCACCAAGCCCATCCTGATGGCCTGGCTGTGGATGACCGTGAGGGTTTCGACAACCCGGATGACGATGCGGGGAAACCGGGATCGGATGGCCTCCAGTATGGGAATGGTCAGGCTCGAAGACAGTGTGTAAGTGCCCAGGCCGATCGTCACGGTGCCCGTGGGGCTGGAACTCTCGGTGTTGATTTCCCGGCGCGCTTCATCTTCGAGCCTCAGGATGCCTTGGGCGTACCGGTACAGCGATTTCCCGGCCGCCGTCGGAATGACGCCGTTGCGGCTGCGCACCAGCAGACGCTGCTTGAACTCGGCTTCAAGGGCGTTGAGGTGCTGGCTGAGAGCGGGCTGCGCCAAATGAAGCGTTTCGGCGGCACGGGTAATCGTGCCGCTGTCCACGATCTTCACGAAATAGCGCAAGCGCCGCGTGTCCATTCGTTATTCCATCTCCGTGGTCTTGGAAGGGTCAGCGGCGGTCGAAGGTGAGTCCGCCGGGGACCTGGAAGGTGGGCATGAGTTCGAGCATGCCCACGTTGACGTGGCGCGGGGTTTCGATCGCGTAGTCCAGGGCGTTGACGATGTCGTCGGTGGTGAGGGATTCGTAGCCTTCGTAGTAGGTCTTCCACGCCTCTTCCATGGCCTCGGGGGAGCCGCCCATGTTCCGGCCGAAGATCTCCGTCTCCACCCGGCCCGGGCAGATCTCGGTGACGCGGATGCGTTTGCCCACGGTGTCGTTGCGCAGCTGGCGGGAGATCTGGTGCACGGCGGCCTTGGTGGCGTGGTAGACCGTGTGGCCGTAGAAGTTGTAGAGCCCGGCGATGGAGCTGATGTTGACCACGTGGCCCAGGTCCCGTTCCACCATGCCCGGCAGGACCAGGCGGGTGAGCTGGAGCAGCCCGCGCAGGTTCACGTCCACCAGTTCGTCAATGTCCTGTTCGGAGGAATCCAGGATGTTTCCGGGACGGGACACCCCGGCGCAGTTGACCAGCACGTCCACTTTGAGGTCCCCGACGGCGGCGGCCAGCGCTGCGGTGTCGGTCAGGTCCACCACGTGCGGGACAGCACCGGTGCGCTCGGCCAGTTCGGTCAGGCGTTCCTCGTTCCGGGCCACGGCGTGGACCGTGAGGCCGCGCTTGGCCAGGCGCTCAGCGATCGCGGCGCCCATACCGGTGGACGCACCCGTGACCAGGGCGGTGGTGTAATCGGAAAAAGACATGGGATCCTCCAAAAAGGTGGGAAAAGGGGCGGGCACCATCGCTTAGCGACAGCACCCGCCCTTCGATGTGACCGCTACTTCTCTGCGCCGGACTGGGCGGCGAGGTTGCGTGCGTCGCCGGCGGGCGTTGCCGCTGCGGCGGCTACGACAGCCTTTTCCTGCTCGCTCTGATGCAGGTCGTCGAGCTGTTCCAGCGTGTACTTGGTGGTTTCTTTGGCGGTAAGCGCCGATGCGCCAGCGATGATCATGAATCCAAGGGCGATGATGGACGGGCCAACCCAGCCCTTGAGATCCGGGCCGGCGAGGGCCGTCGAAAGAACCGGGCCGATGACGCCCGAGACAGCGAAGCCGATCTGGGTGCCAAGGGCGAGACCGGAGACGCGCAGTCGGTTGGGGAACATCTCGGAGAAGAAGGACGGCCAGGAGGCGTTCACCATCGAGTAGAAGAGCGAGTAGTTGATGATGCCGAAAATGAAGATCAGCGCCCAGTTGCCGGTAGTGATTGCCCAGAGGTAGGGCATCATCGTGATGCCTACGCCAACCGTTCCCAGGAGGAACATGGTCTTGCGGCCGATCTTGTCGACCAGGAAGCCGGCCAAGGGAGTGATGGCGAGGGCGACCACGGCCGAGACGGTGGTGGTCAGGAGCATGGTCGGTTTGTCCAGCCCGTATCCGGTGGTTCCGAAGGCAACCGAGAAGGTCTGCATCATGTAGCTGGTGCCGGCGATGATCGCGCAGAAAACGATCCGGAGAACGGCGCGCCAGTGGAAGCGCAGGAGGTGCTTGAGCGGAGACGAGTTCACGTTGCGCGACTGGTTCTTGACGAACTCCGGCGGCTCCTGGACATGGCGGCGGATCAGGAAGGCCACCACTACCACCAGCGCGGAGAGCCAGAACGGGATGCGCCAGCCCCAGGTCAGCAGCTGCTCTTTGGGCATGGCGGCGATCGGGATGAAGACCAGCAACGTCAAGAGCGTGCCGGTGGAGGCTCCCAGCGTGGTGAAGCTGGTGATGAACCCGCGACGGCGCTCAGAAGAGTGTTCCAGGCTCATGCTGATGGCACTGGCCTGCTCACCGGAAAGGCAGAGACCTTGGATGACGCGGATGAGTACCAGCAGGATCGGCGCGAGGGCTCCGACCTGCGCGAACGTCGGCAGGCAGCCGATCAGGAAGGTGCAACCGCCGATCCCGAACAGGGTGATCATCATGACAAACTTACGGCCGAAGCGGTCACCCATGGGACCCAGGATGAGGGAACCGAGGGGACGTACGGCGTAGCCGACAGCGAAGGTGACCATCGCAAGCAGCACGCTGATGCCCTGCGGCAGCTCAGGGGAGAAGAAGAGGACGTTGAAGATCAGCGCCGATGAGGTGCCGTACACGGCGAAGTCGTAGTACTCCAGCGTGGTTCCGATCCAGGCGGCGATTGCCGCCCTGGCCGGTGTCTTCTTAGGAAGAGTGGTATTTGTCATTTCGTCTCCATGGCGATGGGTGAGAAGCGGTCTTCCGGTTCTGTGCGAGCTGGGAAAGGGATCTCGAGTTATACGACCGGTAGGACCTGCTTGAGCTGTTATGCACGGGCGTTGTCTGTTCGTGCAGCTCTGCCGACTGGCCTCTGAGATCAAACTAATCCGTGAGGTGTGGGTCACACAAAGACAGCTTTTATGTCGCTACATAGCAATACGTTATGGATGTAGCCCACCCGGGATCAGCGCCATCATCCATAAGCAAGCGCTATCGGGGCATCCTGATTTTGTCTTACGCGACGATCGCTTGCGATGCCTAGCATTGAGCTGCCGGCCGATGTTCTTAGGCCACGGTAAACGCCTATTCTTCGGCGGGGGGAGCCTGATATGGACAACTTCAACAGGAACCACCAGGAACCCGGCGGATGCCGGGATTCGCTGGTGGCTTGTACTGGATCTCCCTGCCCTGCGAACGGCTGGTGGCAGCCTCATGAACCCCTTGCCGAGGCGACGTTCGTCTTCGAAGGCACCATCATGCCCTCGCACCACGATGCAAGCACCGAGTGGACCCTGGTGGAAGACGCGGACCGACTCTGAGCAGGAATAGATCTGCTACTTCGGCAACGGCACGAACGCCGTCTCGCGGATCCGCAGTGCGGTGATGCAGGCGATCGCCGAGGTCAGGACCAAGTATGCCGCAGGAACCCAGATGCTGCCTGTTACTCCGATGAGGAAGGCAATGAGCGCCGGGGCAGCCCCACCGAAGATGGCTGTACCGCAGTTGTAGCCAAAGCCGTAGGCCGCCGTACGGATGCGGGTGGGAAACAGTTCCGTCATGGCAGTCTGAACCACACCGAACGTGCCGGAGAAGATGATGGACATGATGATGGCACCGAGCAGCGCGAACACCACGGACCCCTGCGTGAGCAACAGGTAGCAGGGGAAGCCGCACAAAACCATCAGACCGGATGAACCTGCGAGCAGGGGCTTGCGGCCAAACCTGTCCGAGAGGCGGCCTGCAAGCAACGAGGTGCCGGCGCCCACCAGGAGCGCAGCTCCGGTGACCATCAAGCCCTCCACTGAGGAGAACTTCAGCTGCGAGGACATGAAGCTCGGCATGTAGATGAAGAGGACAAAGTAGCCGGAGCTGTTGAAGAGCGGCAGGACGATGGTCAGGAGCATCCCACGGCGGGCGTCACGGCTGGCGAAAGCCTCGCGGAGCGGGTTCCGCACTACCAGGCCGTCATCCTTGACCTTGTCGAATTCCGGGGATTCGCCTGCGCTAAGCCGCAGGAAGAGGGCTGCGATACCCAAGGGGAAGGCAATGAGGAACGGCACGCGCCATCCCCACTCCGTCATGGCCTGGGTGCCCAGCCCCGCGGTCAGGGCGGCCGCCAGGAGCGTTCCGCACATCATGGCAATGAACGTTGCCCCATTGGCGTAGCTCACCACTTGTCCGCGCTTGTTCTGCGGAGCGTTTTCGGCCAGGTAGGAGTTGCCGTTTCCTGTTTCGGCGCCCATGGAGAAGCCCTGGATGAAGCGCAGCAGCACCAGGAAGACGGGGGCTGCGAGGCCGATGGTGGCGGCACTGGGGAGAACGCCAATCAATCCGGTGGCCACGCTCATCATGGTCACCAGGACGATGAGGACCCGGCGCCGGCCGATCTTGTCACCCCAATAGCCGCCGATGGCTGCGCCGAGTGGACGTATGAAGAACGGGATGCCGAAAGCGACCAGGGCCAGGAGGGTTCCCGTGGCCGGGTCCGCCTGCGGAAAGAAGACCGGCGCAAGGATGCCTGCCAGGAATCCGTAGATGGCGTTGTCATAGAGTTCGACGAAGATTCCTGCCAGCCCTGCGAAGACGGACTTTTTGTTGATCGCCGATTGGTGGGTTGTGCTCAGGTCGTTGACCTGTGCTGCTGTCTGGGACATCAAGCCTCCTGAAGAGTTGGGCCAAAGTCCGGAGGCAGAATCTATTTTCTATATTTTCTGCGGGGACTTGGGGTCAATTCTGCGACGCAGGTCACAGGGGCCACCAGATGTTTGTAGATACCGGATTCCGATGCAAGCAAAGCAATCCTTTATGCAATTCACAGGGCACGCCGAAGGCACCCCAGTGCCCTGCGGCATGCCGGGGTGCCTTATCAGCGCCCGCTACTGGTCCGGATCGGCGCCAATCTTCAGGAGGACCTTGGAAGAGCGCGAAGAGTCTGCCGCGCACGCGAAGGCTTCCACCGCCTCGGAAAGCTCGAACACCTGCGATACGATCGCCGCCGCCCGCGGCTCAGCCGCCAAAAGGGACACGGCGGCATCCAGTTCCACGTCAAAACGTTGCGAGCCGAAGAACGTCAGCTCCTTGGCGATCAAACCTGCCAGGGGGACCGGCAGGGGACCCGCAGGCAGCATGCCCAACTGGAGCACAGCGCCGCCACGGCGGGCCGCGTCCAGGGCTGCCACGACGGATGGCACCACGCCCGCGCACTCCACAACGACGTCGAATCCTTCGTCCTGTGGCTTTTCGCCCGAACCCAGCCTGACGACGTCGTCCGCCCCTACCTCCCGGGCAACTTTCAGGGGAAAGTCCTGGATATCCGAAGCGGTGATCTTCGCCGCACCCGCCGCGCGCAGCGCCAGGATGGCCAGGTTGCCGATGGGGCCGGCACCGCTCACCAGGACGTTCGAGCCCTTGACCTTGTCGCCGAGGCGGGACACGCCGTGGATCGCGACGGCGAGCGGTTCGGCAAGGGCGGCCGTCCGCAGGGGGAGTTCGTCCGGGAGCCCCCGCAGTTGTTCGGGTGTGACTTCGATGAACCCTGCAAAGCCGCCTTGCGTGTGCGGACTCGTGGAGGCACTTCCCAAATAGCTGCCTCCCTGTATCAGGTTGAAACCGGCGCCATGGACACCGCCGGGCAAGGGGGTGGGGCGGGCGGGGTGGATCGCCACCCTGCTCCCAACGGGCAGGGCGCTGACGACGGCGGCACCCACCTGGTGCACGACGCCCACCACTTCGTGGCCGAGGGTCAGCGGTTCGGCGATGGTGTAGGCGCCGTTCCGGCCATCCTTTGCATAATGGAGATCGGAGCCGCAAATGCCTCCGTACACCACCCGCACCAGCACTCTGTCAGGGGCCAGGGATGGCTCGGGAAGGTTCTCTATCCTGAGATCGCCCGGGCCGTGTGCAACTACTGCATGCATGGTCTTGCCTTTCGAAAGTACTCGCTTATCGCGAGAGGTAGCCGCCATCGACCGGAAGGACGACGCCGTGAAGGTAGCGCGAAGCGTCGGACGCCAGGAACAGTGCCGCCCCGGCAATGTCCGCGGGCCGGCCCCAGCGCCCGGCGGGGATCCGCTCGCGGATCTGGCGTTCGCGGGTCTCGTCTGCCAGCAGGGCGGTGTTCATTTCCGTGGCGATGAACCCGGGAGCGATGGCATTGACGTTGACCCCGCGGGCAGCCCACTCATTGGCCACCGATTTGGTTAGTTGCCCAACGGCGCCCTTGGACGCCGCGTAGGCGGAAGCCGTGAAGCCTCCGAAGAAGGACAACATGGACGCCATGTTGATGATGGTTCCGGAGCCACGCTCGAGCATGGGCCGTCCAAAGAGCTGAATGAGTTCCGCCACTGTCCGGAGGTTCACCTGGAGTACCGTGTCCCAGTCGTCCAGGACGAATTCCTCGAAACCGTGGCGGATGTTGATTCCGGCATTATTCACCAGGATGTCCACGTGGTGGTGGCCAAGGATGTGGTTCGCTGCATGCGCCACACTCCCTGGGGAGGCCAGGTCCGCGGCCACGTGGGAGTAACGGGGATGGTCGATGCCACCGTCACGGCGCTGGATGCCTATGACCGTAGCCCCGTTGCCAAGGAACAGTTCGGCGATGGCCCTTCCAATACCCGAACTGGCACCCGTGATCACTGCGGTCTTTCCGGTGAGGTTAGCCTGGAAATCCGCGGTGGCGGCAGCTTGGAGTTCGTTTTCGACGGCGGCTGGCTGCTCAGGCAATGTGGGATCCTCCATTCACGTCGTAGGTGACGCCGGTGAGGTAGCCGGATTCCTCGCGCAACAGGAACTCGATGACGTGGGCAACGTCATCTACGGTGCCGATCCTGCCCACAGGCAGTTCCTGCAGGAGCATGGACTTGCGGTCATCACTGAGCCGGCCGCCCATGATGTCCGTGTCGATGGAGCCGGGGGAAACCGAGTTCGCCGTGATGCCGTGCTGTCCCAGTTCCCTGGCGAGGGTGCGTGCCATGCCGAGAAGGCCGGCCTTGGAAGCGGAGTAGGCGGCCCGCCCATAGACACCGCCGCCTCGTTGGGCGGACGCCGAAGAGATGTTCACGATGCGTCCTACGCTGTGGCGGGCCATGACTTTCGCGGCCTCCTGGGTGATGTGGAAGGTGCCGGTGAGGTTCACGTCGATGACGCGACGCCATTCCTCGTCCGAAACTTCCAGGAACGGGACCGGTGAGCTGATGCCGGCGTTGTTGACCAGTCCCACCAATTGCGGCAGCCCGGCGTCGACTCTTGCGACTGCATCCGCAACCGCGCTGCGGTCGCTGATATCGGCGCCGATACCGAGGGCAGGCACGCCGTAGGTCCCGGCGATCTCTTCCGCCACCGCCTGGCTTGCGGAGTGTTCGCGGTCCAGGACCGCAACGGCCCAGCCGTGACGGGCAAGGTGATGGGCCGTGGCCCGGCCGATGCCACGTTCGGACGCGGCGCCGGTGACGATTGCGGTGCGTTCCTTCGGAAACGCTGAGGCGGGGTAGGGGGCTAGTGACACGGTGGTCTCCTGTCTAGGAAAGGGTTGCGTGGGTGGGCAGAAGCGTGCGCAGGTAGCGGGCGTTCGTCGCTCCAACGCTGAGGCCGTCGCCGCCGTAGTGCTCCACGACGAAGGCGCCGGTGAAGCCGTGGGCGATCGCGTACTGGACGGCCTGGCGGTAGTTGACGGTTCCCAATTCGAGGGAAGTGGGATGCGTGAGGACAAGGTCCTTTGCCGGGTCCTCGAGCCGCGCGTAATTCTTCACGTGCCAGTAGTTGGCGTAGGGAAGAGTCCTGTCCAGGATGTACTCCCAAGGCTCAACCGGACCTTGCTGCCGGATGAGGTTTCCCACATCCGGGTTCAGGCCGACGGATGCGTGGCCGATGTCCTCAAGGAACGTGACGGCTTCGTCGGCGGAGCCCAGGTACGTATCCTCATAGAGCTCCAGGGATAGCCGGACGCCCGAGGACTCAGCGTGGGCAGCGAGTTCACGGTAGCGGCGGATGGCCAGGTCCCGAACCTCAGGGTCCTCCGGGCGTTGTGGTCCGGGAACGGTCCAGAACCAGGTTGCCGACTTTTGGGCCGGCAGCAATTCGTCGTGCAGGCCCAGGCACACGACGTCGATCCCCAGTTGGGCGGCCGCGTCGATGGTCCTGCGGGCGAACTCAAGGTTCTCCTTCCCGCGCACCGGATGGATCACGCTCTGCCTGACCACGGAGATGCCTGGCACGGAAAGCCCGGCATCGGCCAGGACGTTCCGGAAATCGGTGAGGCGGGCGTTGGACAAGTCTCCGAGGCGGAGCCATGAGGTGGAAACCTCGACGGCGGTGAAGCCGGCTTCCACTACTGGCTGAAGATGCTGACTCCATACCTCGGGGGTGGATTCCGAGACGGGCTCTCCGGCTGGGCCAACGCTTGGGAATTGCAGCATGGCAGCTGCGATGGTGTGGTCAGCCAATGCGGAGGCCTCCGTTGATGTTGTACGTGGATCCCGTGATGTAGCCGGCGTCCTCGCCAATGAGGAATTCGATGAGGGCAGCGACTTCAGTAGTGGTGCCAAGGCGTCCAACGGGAAGTTGGGCGAGGAACGCCGGTTTGCGCTCGTCCGTGATGGGGCCGCCCATAATGTCCGTGTCGATGATGGCCGGTGCGATGACGTTGACCGTCACCCCGTACTGTGCGGTTTCGAGGGCAATCGCCCGGCTGAAGGCTTCCACAGCGCCCTTCGAAGCTGCGTAGGATGACTTACTGAACGTCCCGCCTCCGTTTTGCATGGCCGTTGATCCCAGGTTGACCACGCGCCCGTAGCCGCGTTCGATCATGCCGGCCATGGCGCGCTGGGTGATGAGGAACGTGCCCGTGGCATTGACCCGCAGCACGCGTTCCCAGGTGGCAAGATCCAACTCCAGGAACGTCTTGGGCGAACTGATGCCGGCGATGTTGACCACGGCCTGGACTGGCGGCAGCTCTTCCTCGAAGATCCTGAAGGCCGAGTCGACGTCGGCTTCGTCCGAAATGTCGCACCCGGTGCCCGCGGCCTGCACGCCAAAGTCGGCTGACAGCTGTCCGGCGAGCTCCTTCACGGCGGGGCCGTCCACGTCGATGAGGCCAAGATTCCATCCGGCCGCTGCGAGGCGCGCAGCTGTCCGGGCTCCGATGCCCCGGCGTGAGCCGGCGCCGGTGATGACGGCAGTTCCACGCTGTGGGGACGTGGCCTTCGTTGGTGACGGTTCTGTCATGGTGTCTCGTTTCCCTTCATCAAGAATTAGATAATCTATATAATTTTGGACCTCGCGCGCCGCCGTGGGGGAGGGGTGGAATGACTACCCTGCCTGTTCGACGGACAGGGACAGGACGCGGTGGAGATGCCTGGTGATTGCCTTCTCCGCTGCGTCCGGATCGCCGGCAGCGATCGCCTCGGCAACGGCGTGGTGTTCGGCGAGCACGTCTTGCGCGTCCGGAATGCCGTTCAGGAACGACTGGCGGACGCGCTGCGCCTGGGCATCAAGGCTGGCGGCCATGCGGAAAAGGAACTTGTTGCCGCACCCCTGCATGATTCCGTCATGGAATTGGTGGTCGAGCTTGAGGTAATCCCGCAAGGCAGACTTCTGCCGTTCGCCCTTGAGTTCGGCAACGCGCGCGGCTGCTTTCGCCTGGCCCTCCAGGAGTTTACGCAGGTGGCGTGCCAGGGCCGGGTCGGCGAGTTCCGCGGCCCGGCGGACCGCTGCGATTTCCAGTACCAGCCGGGCGTCCATCATGGACGCCATGTCCGCGGCGGACAATTGTGGCGCCACGCTGTAGCCCTTGTTGGACACGTACGTGACCAGTCCCGTGGCCTCCAGTTGGACCAGGGCTTCGCGGACGGGAGTGGGCGAAACCTCCAGGAGCTGGGCCAGAGCTTCCACCCGGAGCGGTGCGCCCTCGGCGAACTCGTTTTCCACGAGCATCTCCAGAATGGACTCATAGACGCTTTCGCGCAGCCCTGACCTTTGGACGCGGCGAGGGCTGGCATGCTCTTTCAGTGTCTGCATGGCACCATTATCCGGCCAGCGCCGGTTTGCCTGCGTTCGCCCAGGCTTCCGGGTTCACGGTGTTCGCCGGGGTTTTCCCACGGCTTGCATCAATGATCGAGCTCATGACGCTTCCCGAAACGGCCTTGGTGAAGCTTTCGGTCCAGCACAGCGAATGCGGCGCGAGAATCACGTTGTCCATCGCCACCAGGGGGCTCTCCCGCGGAAGCGGTTCACGCTCGAAAACGTCCAGTCCGGCTCCGGCGAGTCGCCCGTCGGCAAGCCTGGCGATCATGGCCTCCTCGTCGATGACGCTTCCGCGCGCCAGGTTGATCAAACGCGCACCGGGCTTCATCATCTCCAGTTCGGCGTGGCCAATGAGGTGGCGTGTTCCGGTGTTGCCGGCAACGGTGACAATGACAAAGTCGCTCGTAGCGAGGACGTTCTCCAAAGACATGAGTTCCACGCCGGTACCGGCGGCCTCGGCGGACCTGTCCGATCGGTTCCAGGCAACGGTGCGGAGCCCCAGCGCTTTGACCCGGCGGGCTGTTTCCTGGCCTATGCCGCCGAAGCCGACGATGCCGACGGTTGCGCCGTCCAGCCCGGAGCCGTGCCAGTCTTCGCGCTCGTTCCACCGGCCCTCGCGGACCAGCCGGTCCTTCACCACCAGATTGTGGGCCAGCGCGAACAAGAGGGCGACGGCGGCATCGGCAACCGGCCGCCGGACGGCGTCGGGAGTGTTCGTCAGTACCACGCCGTGGCGAGTGCAGGCGGCAACATCGATCGCATCGTATCCGGCACCGAAACGTGCCACGTGGCGCAAGCGGGCCGGTGCCTGCAGCGAGGCATCCGTAATGCGCTCCGGCCCCATGACGAGGACGGCATCGAAGTCTTCGAGCTCAGCGGCCCGCAGCGAATCGACGGGTTCTGGCAGGACCTGCCATTCGAGGCCGGCGTCGGTCAGGGCTGACAGGCCAATGTCGCCAAAGATCGTGCTGCCGTCAAGGGCCGCGTAACCGTTGGTGATTGCTACTCGATATGCCATGGTTCCTCATTCGAAGTGGGGCAGGAAGCGCAGTTCGATGGCTGCGAAGAATTCTATATTTTATTGTTTCCTGCACGTTCCCGGCTTTGTCAAGTGTTCCATCAACACATTCGATGCGCGCTTGTTTTCCATAAGCGGGCTATATACGTGTATGCGAAATGGGTATTAGCGCTCACGGCGGATGGCTCATACGTTTTTCTCAACACAAAGCCAAACCCTCCACGGGGAACCGGCCCACGAAGAACAGCGGAGACGGATGCCAGATGACCACCACAGTTGACTTGATCGCCGATCTTGGCGAAGGCTTCGGTGCCTACACCATGGGAGATGACAACGCCCTGCTTGATCTGGTGACCTCGGCCAACATCGCTTGCGGATTCCACGCCGGTGATCCCCGGGTCATGGACCGCACGGTTGCAGAATGCGTGCGCCGCGGCATTGGGATAGGCGCGCACCCCAGCTTTCCGGACCTGGTGGGCTTCGGCAGGCGTTCCATGGACCTGACTGCCGAAGAAGTCCGTACCGACGTGCTGTACCAGCTCGGTGCCCTCTCTGCGTTCGCCGCCGCGCACGGAACCTCGGTAACGCATCTATGCCCGCATGGACGGCTTGGCAACCTGGTGATCACCCGGGCCGACTATGCCGATGCGATGGTGCAGGCCGTGGCCCAGTTCGATCCCTCCATCCTTGTGCTCACCCAGGCCGGCGCCGTGGTGGACGCCGCAGCGAATCACGGCATCCGGGTTGGCATGGTGGGCGTGATCGACCGCAATTATGAGGACGACGGAACCCTCACTCCACGAAGCCATCCCGAAGCCCTCATCCACAACCTGGACGCAGTGGTGGAACGGACAGTGCGTATGGCCAGCGAAGGCACGGTCCTGAGCCGCGAAGGCAAGCTGCTCGACGTCGACGTTGACACCATCCTTTTGCACGGCGACGGCCCGCACGCCGTAGAACTGGCCACGCGGGTCCGCGATGCCCTGCTGGACGCCGGAGTGACCATCGCCCCGCTCGCTGCAACACTGCGTCAGAACTCCCTGGCCCGCCCATGAAGACCAGGCTTGTCCCATCCGGCGAAGCGGCCTTCCGGCTGCTGGTCGAGGATGCCACTTTCGAAGAGCAATGGGAAGCCGTGCACAAGATTGCCTCGTGGGTGGCCAACAACCCACTTCCAGGCGTCTACGGAACCGTGCCCACCTACGATTCGCTGCTCGTCGAGTTCGACCCGGAGCTGCAATCCTTCCTCACTCTTTCCGCGGGCTTCGAATCGTTGGTGCAACAGGCACTGGCCACCCCCGGCGCAGCCGCACGGAGACCGCGCCACTTCACGCTGCCCGTCGTATACGGCGGAGAGCACGGCCCGGACCTCGGCTTCGTTGCCGGCCACCTCGGCATCAGCGAAAAAGAAGTCGTCGCCCTCCACACTGCCAGGGACCATGTGGTGAGGTGCCTTGGCGGTCCGGCAGCCTCCTGCATGATCGATGGTCCGGCGTTCACGCGGCCGATTCCCCGCCTGCCTGATCCACGGCTGGAAGTTCCCGCCAATGCGGTGTCCGTGGCCGGGAAGCAGGGCGTGGTGGGACCCGTGCGGGCGCCGAGCGGATGGCGGCTCATTGGCCTCTCTCCGGTCAGTGTCCTGGACTGGGCCAGTCCCACCTTGGTTCCGTACCGTCCGGGCGACACGATCCGCTTCAGGGCCATTGAGGCCGCCGAATGGGACGACTATTCCGGGCTCCGTTTGAGTGGGATGGCGTTGTGATGTTGATTCTCTCCGCAGCCATGACGGTGGTCACCGACCTTGGCCGGTTCAATGGGCCGGCACTTGGATTCTCGGTCAACGGCGCGCTGGACCAATACGCGGCGCGTGTGGCCAACATCCTGGTGGGAAACCATGACAACGCCCCGCTTTTGGAGGTGACGGCAAGCAGGTTGTCCTTCGCTGCCGAAGCGGACATGCTCCTGGCAGTAGCCGGCGCAGCGTCCACGATACGTGTGGACGACTATTCTGTTCCGCACCATACCCCGTTCTCCGTTCGCGCCGGGCAGGTAGTCACGGTTGACCCTGCCGCGATCGGGCTGCGCAGCTATCTGGCAGTCCACGGCTCGTTCGCGGTCCCCATGCTGCTGGGCAGCTGTGCCCCGGACAGCATGCTCGGATTCGGCCTGCGGCTGGAAAAGAACCAGCGGCTCGCGTGCAACGCGCGGCCGGCGCCCCTGAAGCACCCCCTCTTCGACCTGCCCCTGTTCCAGTTGGGCCAGGTGCAGCGCAGGATGGACCGTTCACCGGTCATCGATGTGACGGATGGTCCGGACATCGACGAATTCGGCGCCAGTGCTGGACTGTTGTTCAGTAACGAGTATGTGGTGAGTCCGCGGAGCAACCATGTGGGCCTGCGGCTGGCCGGCGTGCTTCCCAGCAGGATTTCCTCCGACGAGGTACTTTCCCGCGGTGTCCCGGTGGGAGCCATCGAGGTACCGTCCACCACGGAGCTCCTGGTCCTGCACCGCGGCCGAGGCGTCACAGCGGGGTACCCGGTGCTCGGCGTCCTGACCGGACCAGCGCTGGACGCGATGGCCCAAGTGCGTCCCGGGCACCGCGTCCGGTTCCGTCACGTGACCCTCGAACAAGCTTCGCTTTCCCAGCGGGAGCGGCAACTGTCCATTGCGCGGCTCCGTCAAAGAACCTGGGAGGCGCTGCACGCCCACGGCGTCGGAAATTTCGACGCCGGCCTCCCGCCACAGCCGGAAACGGCACCCGAATCCCTGAACCATCCCGAAATATCGCTTGAAAGCAGGTTGTCATGATCCACGTTCGCACTACAGTAGACCGCCCGTCCGCCGACGTTGTAGCCCGGCTCAACGAATTCTCCTCCGCCACCATCCACGAAGCGCAGGGACGCAAGGGCGCCTTGTCACACCGCATCAAGCCGCTCCACCCGGGCATGTCCTTCTGCGGCCCGGCCTTCACCGTCAAGGCCCAGCCCGGGGACAACATCATGGTCCAGGTGGGCATCTCCTACGCCCAACCCGGCGATGTGGTGATCGTGGACGCCGGCGAGCTGGAACAGTCCGGATCGTTCGGTGAAGTGCTCGCCACGGCCTGCCAGTCCAAGGGGCTCGCTGCCTTCGTCACCGACTCCGGCGTGCGTGACAGTGCCGAAATCATCGAACTCGGCTTTCCGGTGTTCTCCGGATCTGTCTGCATTGAGGGAACCGTGAAGGAGACCCTCGGACCGGTTAATTACCCCATCACCGTGGGCGGTCAGATCGTGAACCCAGGGGACATCCTCAAGGGGGACGCCGACGGAATCGTCCTCATCAAGCCCGAAGACGCCGAAGAGGTCATCCGAAGCTGCAAGGCACGCGAGGACAACGAGGCGACCATCATGGCCCAGCACCGTGCCGGCGGTAAGACGGTGATCGAACTCCACGGCCTGGCCGAAAAACTCAAGGCCAAGGGCCTCCTCGTGGAGCACTGACCTGAAAGCCCTCCTGTCCGCCAAAGTCACCAAACGAGAGGCCTCTCCATGGCACCTTTGACCATCAATCCAGTACAACAGCGTGCCGAACGCGTGGCACGGCACCTGCAGGAAGCGCGCGCAGACGTGCTCATCGCCGGCAGTGCGACAGCCATCGCCTACGTGGCCGGCGTCAACATCCGGCCCTTTACGGCGCCGGGAACCCTGTTGGTCCTCGAAGCCAGCGGGACACTGAGGCTCCTCGCCTCCGAAGCCGACCGGACCGCCGTCGAACATTCCGGATACCAAGGCAACGCGGACTACTGGCCGATCGGTGACGTTGGCGGCAGCGGACGGCAGGCCGTGCTGGCCATGTACCTCGGTACGTTCGGCGCAGGTTCGAGGGTTGCGCTGGAGGGTGAGGCGACACAGGTACATGGACCGGCGCTTGCTGCCATTCTTTCGCAAGCGGAGTCGGTGGACGCGGCACCCATCCTGGACGCCGCTGCCCGCATCAAGGACGACGAGGAACTCCGCCTCCTCAGGGAAGCCGCCAACCTCGCAGATATCGCCTACACCGCTGTGGTTGACCGGATGACACCGGAACTGCGGGCCTACGAAATCGTCCGCAACGTGGACCGCTCGCTCCGCAGTGCCGGTGGCGGCGATGCCTGGTCGCCGTTGGAGCACAGTGCAGGAGTTACACGGGCCTCACACTTCCCCAAGAACAGCCTCGTCACGCTCCTTGGCCGGGTACCGGAGACGGGTGTGCTTGACCCGGGACAACCGCTTCCCTTCGCGCTCTACCCACTCAGCCGCCTGTACACCGGAGCAGCCGGAACCACCATCGTCTTCGAACAGCCTTCCGCTTCCCTGAAAAGTGCCGCCGATGCATTGTCCGCCGCAACCGAAGCCGCCATTGCGGCCGTAGCGCCGGGCGTCCGGGCCGATGAGGTGTACGCAGCCTACAAGCGGGGCTTGCAGGGAGCTGTCGCACCCGAACGGCTGGATCCGGTGATCGGCTATTCGGTGGGAACCGGCGTCGGGAGGCCCCTGCTCTCGGCCGGCTCCAACGACGTCCTTGAACCGGGCATGGCCTTGTCCATCCGCACGGCGGCAAACCTGGACGGCGGACCGGGCATCGCCTTCCAGTCCACGGTGCTGGTAACGGGCTCCGGACACGAGCGGCTCAACATCGTTCCCCAGCGACTGATCCATCTCTACTGACCCGCAAATGGTCCTGACGACACCAAGGAAATCCATGACTCAGCAGACACTCACCGCAGCACCCACTGTGCAGCTCGCAGCGGGCACGCACATGCCGCTCATCGGCTTCGGTACCCACCCGCTTCGAGGAGCCGAAGCTACCGAAGCCGTGCTCCACGCGCTGCAAACCGGCTACCGCAGCGTGGACACCGCCACGCGTTACCAGAACCAGGACGCGGTCGGAGAAGCACTTCGCCGCACGGACGTTCCCCGCGAAGAAGTCTTCGCGACCACCAAGCTTCCGCCGGACTCCGTGGGCTACGAGTTCCAAACCCTGCATGCCAGCCTCAAAGCCCTCGGCACCGATTACGTTGATCTCTGGCTCATGCACTGGCCCCCCGGTGGGAGTGCAGGTGTATCGGCCTGGAAGCAGCTGGTTCGCGCCCGCGAGAAGGGCCTGGTCCGCGCCATCGGCGTCAGCAACTACCAGTTGCGCCTGTTGGACCAGTTGCACGCCGAAACCGGCGTCTATCCGGAGGTTGCACAACTGCAGTGGAGTCCCGTCCACTTCAGCGCCCGCTACCTGTCCGGTTGCGCCGAACGCGGAGTGGTGGTGGGAGCCCACAGCCCGTTCAGGAGTGCCCGACTGGACGACCCAAGCCTGGCTGCAATCGCCCAAGCCCATGGCGCATCGGTCACCCAGGTGATCGTCCGCTGGAACGTACAGCACGGCGTCGCGGTAGTGCCCAAGTCCGCCCATCAGGACCGCATGGCCACGAACCTGGACGTGATGTGGTTCGAGTTGAGCGAAACCGAAATGAAGACCATTGATGACCTCAGCGAACTGGAGTGAGCCCGCCGGGGGCGGCCCGGCAGACACGGTAGGGCTCATCGGTTTGGGGCCGATGGGCGCTCCCATCGCCGGCCACATCGCCGACGCCGGTTATCGCCTCCGCGTCTGGAACCGCACCAGGGAAACGGCCGAGCAACTCCGGCCCCACGCTGAAGTGGCCGACGGAGTGGAACGCTTGTCGTCCCGGGTCATCCTCTCTGCGCTACCGGACATTGACCATCTGGACCGGCTGACGCCGTCGTCTGTCCTGGAACAGTGGCAACACGACGGAACTGCCCGGCTCATTGTCCTGAGCACCACCTCTCCTGACAAGGTACGGGCGCTCGCCGCCCGGGTGGCGCCCTTCGATATCACGGTGGTGGACGCCGCGATGAGCGGCGGCGATGCCGGTGCCACGGCGGGAACGCTCAGCCTCATGGTCGGGGCAGATCGGGAGACCTTCGGTGACCTCCTTCCGCTGCTGCGGACCTTTGCCACCACCATCGAGAACATGGGTCCCCTCGGGACCGGCGCCGCTGCCAAGCTGTGCAACCAGTTGGTAGTGGCCGGGACCTTGGTTTCCCTGGCCGAAGCCCTCCACCTTGCACGCAAATCCGGCCTCTCAGACAGTCAACTCGCACGAGTCCTCAAAGGCGGCCTGGCATCCAGTGCCGTGCTCGACCTCAAAGCAGACAAGCTGCTGGGGCGCACCTATGAGCTGGGCGGGAGCGCGGTCAACCAGCTCAAGGACCTGCGGTATGCCGTTGCCTTGGGAGATGACGTGGGTGCGCGCCTTCCGCTGGCCCGGGAATCCGCAGCCCTCTTTGAGGAAGCGGTCAATCAGGGTCTTGGGGGCCATGACCACGCCGTCATCCAGGAAGTGCTGGAGGCCCCGCAACTGCACCACACCAACCAGAACAGGATCAGCTCCCCATGACTCCAGCCGTCCAAACCACCACCACTGTCCCGGCTTCCCACGCTGTGCAACGCATCCTGAGCACCTCCATGCGGGTCCAGCAGCCCCAATCCACGGGCGACCTCGTGTCACTGGCCATGGGCGAGCCTGACTTCGACACGCCGCTCCAGATCAGGGAAGCGGCCAACCGGGCCCTGGCCGAGGGCCACACGCACTATGCGCCCCTGCTCGGTGAACCAGTTCTTCGCGAGGCCCTTGCCGCGAAGCTTTCCGTGCTGGCCGGCCACGCTGTCCAGTCGGCAGATGTCCTGGTGACCCAGGGCGGGACTGCCGCTTTGTCGGCCGCCATCCTGGGTTTGGTCAACCCGGGGGACAAGGTGGTCATTCCGGACCCGACGTACTCTCTTTATTCCGATCTGATCAGCATGGCCGGCGGTGTATGCGTTCCCGTCCCCTTGGGCACAGACCTGCACTGGGACCTCGAGGCCTTGGGCCGTGCCCTCTTGGGCGCCAAGCTTTTTGTGTTCTGCAACCCTTCCAATCCCACCGGAATCGTGCATACACAGGTCGAACTGGAAGCGCTGGGCGGGCTCCTGGCCGGAACCGACACGCTGGTTCTCTCCGACGAGGCCTACAGCGACCTCGTTTACACGCCCGAACCCTTCACTTCAGCGCTGCAAGTGGACAGCCTGCGGGGCCGGACCATCTATTGCCAGACGTTCTCCAAGTCCTACGCGATGACGGGCTGGCGTGTCGGTTACCTGTGGGGGCCGCCGGAGGTTATTGCTGCGGCTGCACGGGTGCACGGCACTTTCAATGGTTCCGTAAATACGGCAAGCCAGCTCGCGGCCCTGACGGCCCTGCGAACCGCGGATCCGGATGTTCGCCGAATGCATGCTGCGTACACACGCCGCCGCGAGCTCATGATTGACGGGCTTGCGGACATCGAGGGTCTGCACGCCAGCTCGCCGGAGGGTGCGTTCTACCTTTTCCCCCGGTACGACGCCGGCCTGACCGCCGTCGAGCTGTGCGCGCACCTGCGCGGAGCAGGTGTTGCGGTGCGGCCGGGAAGCGAGTTCGGAAAACATGGTGAACACCATGTCCGGTTGTCTTACGCGGCCAGCGAGGAGCACATCCGCGAGGGTGTGCGGCGGTTGGGGGAGGCTTTCGCCCGGCTGTGACCCTGGAACAGCGGTCAACCCACTAAAACAGCGGCCACGGCACCGCGGACATTTCGCCACTCGGGGCCGGGAATCTCCCTGCCCCGAGCAAGTGTTCGCAGCGCGCAGAGAGCGCTTCGATCTCTTCGGCGTGAAGCAGTTCCGCGAGGTCCTGGCCCAGGCCGCCGTCAAGTCCTTTGTTGACTCGGCCAATGCCGTCCTGCTCCTCGGGGGTCAGGGAGTCACCCAACCATCCCCAAAGTACCGTGCGCAGCTTGTGCTCACTGTGAAAGGTAAGCCCGTGGTCCACGCCGTGCCTGTGTCCATCCGTCATGGCCAGGACGTGGTTGCCCTTGCGGTCAGCGTTGTTGGCCACGATGTCGAACACGGCCATCCGCCTGAGCGCCGGCGTGTCCTCATGAACCAGTGCCACCATCTGTCCGGTCCCGTCCTGCCCTTCGAGGACCTGTTTCCAGCCGGTTTCGGGCACATGGTCGGAAGCCATCAGGTCAACGGCGGGGTGGTCTGGGTCCTGCTGCTTCCAGAGCTGGACCATGCCTTCGCCCAAGGGGCCCTCGCGCAGCCACGTATGCGGCACAATGTCCCAACCGAAGGCCTCCGAGACCAGGTACGCCGCCACCTCCCTGTAGGCGAGGGTGCCATGCGGAAAATCCCATAGCGGACTTTCGCCTGCAATGGGCTTGTAAACCACCTGGACGTCGCCGATGCTGCCCAGGAAGGTAGCGTTCGATGCGGTGGTGATGCGGCCTGTGAGCGTCAGCTCACCGGCCAGCAGGTCCTGATCCCGCATCAGGCCTCGGGAGGCGTGCAGGTGTGGCCCTCGGGGTCGATGGGGTAGCCACACAGCTCGCACATCGGGCGTCCGGCGGCCACGATCTCGCGGGTGCGCTTGGCGAAGGCGCGCGCCGCACCGACCGGCATGCGCACCACCATCATCTCGGCGAACTCCGCGACCTCCGCCTCAAGGGGTTCCTCGTCGGGATCGACGTCGGCGATGGGGTAGGCCTCGATGACCACCTGGGCAGTGGATGGATCCCAGCCCAGGCTCATGGCGCCGGTTCGGAATTGCTCGTGCGGTTCCTCCAGCGGGTCGTTGTCCACGAGTTCAACGGGCGTTCCCTTGGGGACACTGAAGGGGTTGCCCTCCACGGTGATGAGTTGGTCGAGAATCTCGTCGATCTTTTCCGCGAGCAGGGATGACTGCTGCTTCTCAAGGGCGATACTCACCATCTGTTTCCCGGCACGCACCTGAAGGTAGAACGTGCGTGCCCCGGGGAGGCCAACGGTGCCAATGACAACCCGGTCAGGCCAATCGAACTCGTGAACGCGCGTAGGCATGTGAGTATTTTTGCACACGGAGTTCAGGGAGTCTTCTGCCCGGCGCCACCGCCCACCGGAGCGTCGCCGCTCAGGATGCCTTTGGAGAGCCAGGACAGATCGCCCGCCTCTGTGTTGGTGGCATAAACGCTGGGCCTGGTGGCTCCGTAGTGGACAATCGACACGGACGCGGGGCCCACATTGATGCGCTGGAACAAATCAAGGTGCATGCCGAGCGCGTCCGCGAGGATGGACTTGATGATGTCCCCGTGGCTGACGGCCACCCATACGGCCCCGGCACCGTGCTCGGCCTCAAAGGCTGCATCGTGTCGGCGGATGGCTGCTACCGAGCGCGCCTGCATCGCGGCCATGGCTTCACCGCCGGGAAACACGACGGCGGACGGGTGCGATTGCACCACCGGCCACAATTCCTCGTTCGCAAGCTCACTGAGCGCGCGTCCCTGCCACTGGCCATAGTCGCATTCGGTGAGGTCCGGATCGATGGGTGCATGCGGCCTGCCGGGCTGGCGGTCGAGGATGTGTTGGGTGGTCTGCAGGCAGCGTTCCAAGGGACTGGAAACCACCCCCACCACCGGAACGGCCGCGAGCCGCTCTCCGGTCCGGACAGCCTGTTCGTGCCCGGTCTGGTCCAGGCTGATTCCCGGAGCCCTGCCTGCCAACTGTCCCGTGGCATTGGCTGTGGTGCGGCCGTGCCGCACGAGGATAACTGTCGCCATCCGTCCAGCCTAGCCACGTGGCCGACGACTTTCCTTCCGGAAGTGATGGAAACGCACCCTGCCAGCCTGCGGAGGCCGGTGCCTGAACAGGTAGACCGGGACGGCGAAGACGCCGGCCGTGAGGGTCGGCACCCCGTGCTCCGCTGCCGATGCGGCTTCCAACTGGAGGTGCGGGACTAGTCACTTGGTATCGAGGCACCGCTGTCCTTGGATATCCACGGGCAGTCAGGTGCTTCAGCCGTGCAGCGTGGGCCGATAGATCAGTTCCTGGGTGTGGCCGTCGAGGGTCGTGTGGCCGATCAGTTCAAGGTCGAAGTCCTGAGCGTCCCTGAAGATCGGACCGAGTCCGGTTTGACCGGTGATGACGGGGAAGATGGTTACCTGCAGCCGGTCCACCAGTCCCGCTGCCATGAGTGAACGATTCATTGCGAGGCTTCCGTGGGAGCGGAGGGGAACATTGGATTCGCTCTTGAGGCGCGCGACAACGTCAACTGCGTCGCCGCTGACCAGGGTCGCATCGTTCCAGTCGAGGGGTTCCTCCAGGGTGCTTGAAACAACCGTTGCGGGCAGGTTGATCATTGCCGTGACCCAGGGATCGTGGACCTCCGCTTCGGAGCCGTCGGCCGCGAGCATTTCCGTGAAGGCCCGGTAGGTGGTTGCTCCGAACACCATTCGCTGGTCCTGGCTGTACTGGGCAAGACGGTGCTCCAACAGTTCCGGGCCCTGTTTACCCCAGTAACCGGTCCAATTGCCTGTTGCGGCGCCAAAGCCATCGAGGCTGGAGAAGACATCGAACGTATACATCGCTGGCATGGGTCTCCTTGGCGAACGGGATCGTGTGGTGGGGGTGGAAACGTAGTGGCTACCGTGGCGGCCTTACCGTGTACTCGGCGATGATGACGCCCGTGGTGGTGACAAGACTGCGCGCGAGCTCAAGGTCGGCACGGGTCGAGTCGGAAAAGAGCCGGGTTCCTGATCCGAGGATAATCGGATGGATCAGCAGGCTGTAGCGATCCACAAGGCCCGCGGCGTGGAGTTGGCGCACCAGATCGCCGCTGCCCATGATCATGAGGTCGGCTGGGTACCGCTCCTTGAGCGACACCAGGCCCTGCACGGCGTCGCTCGCAAGGAGTTCGCTGTTCCCGTAGGGCAGCGTGGCTTCTTGATTCCGGGAGGCGACGAACTTGTCCGAACCAAGCAGCACGTCAACAAAGGGGTTGGGCCCCACGGAGGTCCAGTGCCCCAACACGTCGTCGTAAGTGCGGTGCCCAAAAAGGAGGCCCCCGCCGGCGCTCATGCCCTCGCCTGCGTAGCTCATGGACACCTCGTCCTGGAAACCGTTCGCCCAGCCACCATGGGTGAAGCCGTTCCTTGTGTCTTCATCGGCGCGGCCCGGACCCTGCATGACGCCGTCCAAGGTGACGCTTTCGAACACGGTGATCGTGGACATTGCTTCCTCCTGACCGCGATTTGCGGGCTTTCAGCAGGTGGCTGGGGGACAGGTTCACCAGTCTTTGCCAACGCAAGCAGCGAGTCAATGCCCTGCCGGCCTAAAACGGCAGTGGAAGCTTCGCCATCCGTCCTCCGTCCAGGACCAGCACCTCACCTGTCATGAATCCCGCGCGGTCGCTGGCCAGGAACACGGCCAGGTCCCCGACGTCCCCCGGTTGCCCGATGCGGCCGGCCGGGTGCAAGGCCCTAAGCCCCGCTCGGGCAGCAACCGGGTCGGCTTGGGCGTCGAGGTACTTTTCGCTGAGTTCGGAAGCGATCCATCCCGGGGCTATGGCATTGCAACGGATGCCGTCTGCGCCCAGATCGACGGCCAGCGCCTTCGTCATTCCGTGGAGGCCGGCTTTCGAGGCTGAGTAGGTAGCGTGCCCAGGATTGGCAGCGAGTCCCTCGATCGAGCCGACGTTGATGATGCTTCCGCCGCCGCTGCGCCGGAGGTGGGGAAGTGCGGCTTGGATCAGGAAGAGTGGCGCCCGCAGATTCAGGGCCATCATGAGATCCCATTCGCTGGGCAGGATGTCCTCCACGCCACGCTCGAACATGATGCCGGCGTTGTTGACCAGGACGTCTATGGCACCCAGGTGCCCGGCTGCTTGTTCGACGGCGGTAGGGATCGCCGCCATGTCGGTCAGGTCCGCCTGGATCAAGTGCACGTTCGGGTGGCTGGCCAGGGGTTCCTCCAGCGGGCGGCGTTGCACGATGGCGATCCTTGCGCCTTCCTCGAGGAACCGCCGGGTGATTCCGCCGCCGATTCCCTGGCCGCCGCCGGTTATGAGGGCAGCTTTTCCGTTGAGTTGCATGGATGGTTCCTTCAGTCGCGCTGGCCAGCGTGCGCCGTCGAGCGTTGAACGGACTTAACGCGGTTGGTGAGTTTACCGACGCCTTCGATTTCCACGGTGACAACGTCGCCGTCCTTCAGGCCGACGGGAGGGTTGCGGAAGACGCCCACGCCGGCGGGCGTGCCAGTCAGGATGAGGTCGCCAGGCTCCAACGTGGCTGTCTGCGAGACGAAGCTGACAATGTCGGCAACGCTGAAGATCATGTTGGCTGTGGTGGAGTCCTGCATGAGGATTCCGTTCAACCAGAGCTTGATCCCCAGGTTCTGGGGGTCCGGGACCTGGTCAGCCGGGACCATGGCCGGACCTATGGGGCAGAACGTGTCCAGGCTTTTGCCGCGAACCCACTGGCCGTCGTCGAACTGCAGTTCCCTTGCGGAAACATCGTTGGCGCAGAGGTAGCCGGCCACGTAGTCAAGGGCTTCTTCGCTTGGGATGTTCCGAGCCCGTCGGCCGATGACAACGGCCAGTTCTGCTTCGTAGTCGGTGCGCAGGCCCTCGGGCACCAGGATCTCACTGCCATTGCCAACAAGCGTATTCGGCCACTTGGCAAAGAGAAGGGGGCGGGTTGGCGCGCCGAGGCCTGCCTCGGTGGCGTGGTCGCGGTAGTTCAACCCAACGCAAATGATTTTCGACGGCGGCCCTATCGGCAGCCCGTCTGCGGCACCGGATGTGGCGGGAACGGTGGGGGACTGGGTGCAGGTGGTCATGTCAGGACTCCTTCCGGTGGGTGTTTGTACGAGCGGTTTTGCCCAGGAACGATTGGTCGTCCAGGGCGAGGGTGAGCGCGAGCATTCCACCGACATAGCCGTGATGCCGCAGGCCCTCCATGACTCCGGACGCCCCATGGCTGAAGATGGATTTCGCGTCCGGAGTGCCGGAGGTGCTGAACCACTGGGCGAGGTTGGCGAAGTGAACCTCAAGGTAGGGCCGTCCGGAATCCAGGAGCGCGTCACGGGTGGCCATGCCGAACATCGTGAGTCCGGCGGGGTTGATCATGAACGCGTCAACGTCATCGCTGTCATGGATGAAGTTGAGGATTTCCCCCTCGATGTTTGACGAGAAATGTCGGAGTTCAACATCGATCTTCGCGGCAAAACCATCCAGCTGATCGTTCAGGTCTTCCAAGGACCTTACAGAGCCGAAGAGGCCAGGATCTCGTTTACCGAGAGCGGACATGTTAGGGCCCTGGATGACGGCAATCCGCCATTGTGGGGCGTTCGGGACCCGGAGTCCTTGCATCGTGGGATTCCTTTCGCAGTAGGTCGCGGCAACCTTGCCGCAACACAACTGACAATATGCATATTTTCCGAAGTGGTCAATGTCGAATATGCATATTGTCTCAAGTCCTAGTTGCCTGCGATACTTGGCCCATGTCAACAGTCACGGGTCAGCTCCGCTCAACCACCATTGCGGGGGCGATCGCGGCCGAACTCCGCGCCGAGATCGCCGCTGGGCGGATCGCGCCGGGGGAGAAGCTGCGCCAGAACGAACTGGCCGCCCGTTTTGGCGTGAGTACCACTCCGGTGCGCGAAGCCATTGCCATCCTTCGGCATGAGGGATTGGTGCGCCATTCACCGCAGCGGGGCGCTACGGTCTTCGCCCCCTCGGTTGCGGAGTTGCGCGAGCAGTACGCCATTCGCACGGAATTGGAAGCCCTCGCAGTCAGGCATGCTGCCGGCAATTTCCACGAAAACGATGCCGCACCCCTCCAGGCGATCATCGATGAAATGACCCAGTGCACGGATCCGGACCGGTATGTGGAATTGAACCACCAGTTCCACATGGGTCTATACAGGCTCTCCGGCATGGAGCAGCTGGTGGAATTGATCGACAACCTGCGAGGATCCTCATCGGCATACCTGCAGATCTATGCGACGACCAGCAGCCCTTCGCCCCAGTTGGATGACGAGCACAGCCGTATTTTGGAGGCCTGCAAAGCGGGTGACGCAGCCGCGGCCGACAAGGCTATGAGGGAACACTTGCAGACCAGCGTCCAGAGCATTCTCAGCACGCTCCCGGAAGACGCGGCCAAATAACCCGCTGGTCATCGACTTGGACCGGGACCGGGCAGATCGCGAACCCTAGCGCCGCCTGACAACGAGGTCGGCGAAATTCCTCGTTGACTCGATGAACCGCGCGTTGGCTTCATCCGGACCATTCGCCCAGGCTTCAGCATCAGCCGGTGCCATTCCGGAGGTTACGTGTCGTTGGATGAGCTGGGCCACACGGATCTGCTGTGATGTCTCAACGAACCAGACTTCGTCCAGGTAACTGCGGACTTCGCTCCAGCGGCCCTGCCGGGCCAAGAGGTAATTGCCTTCCGTGAAGACGAAAGTGGTCGACTTGGGAACAGCGATGGATGCCGCTACGGGCTCTTCAAGGCCCCGGCGGTAGGCAGGCGCGTAGATGACATCCTCATCGTTGCGCCGCAGCCGTTGAAGCAGGGAAAGATACCCGCCGACGTCGAACGTGTCGATCGCGCCCTTCCGTTCCCGCAGCGGCGTCCCGTCGATGATGGAGTTCGCCAAGTGGAATCCATCCATGGGAACGACGGCGCCGTCTGGGCCAAACTGCTCGGCCAGGCGTTCGGCAAGAGTGGATTTGCCCGCGCCCGGAGCCCCCACCAACCCGACGATCATCCGCTCGCCCGGACTGGCTGCGCCACGAAGGCGCCGCTCAAGGTCGGAAATATCGTAGAGGACGGCAGGCACTGATTGTTCGGCGCGGGAGGAATTCAATCTTTGAGCGCTCCATCCAGAAGGGTGCGCAGCTCTTGAGAGTACCGCTCGGTGGCCTCGTGATGGTGGGCAGGCGTGTCCGCCTCGGCGTCGCCGTCGGAGGCGGGGAAGTGCATGACCATGGTGATTACCCTATACCTGGAACAGTACCTTTAAACCTAATTCACTCTTGAACTGTGACATTAAATGTTCATATACTAGACACATCAGAGGGGCTGAGACGGGGGCCGGTTCCGCGGACAACCAGGGAATCGAGGGTCATCGTGGACCACGAAGATACAGTCACCATTTGGCGGCGGGCCGGCAACCAGACGCCGCCCCGCCAGCTGAGTCTCTACGCTCAGGCACTTGTGAGGGAGTGCCCCGTAGGCACCTACCGGGCCCTGAATGACGCCCAGGAAGACCAGGCGCTGCTGGCCCTGTTCCGCGTGGACAGGCCGCAAGCGACGTTGGCTTCTTTGCATCAGCTTCCGGCCTTGGCACTCTCCAGCTACCACCAACTGCTCCACGACCTTGCGCGTGAAGGACTGGGGCCCGGGGGTTTCGACGGCGAAATCCCCACCTGTCCGTCCCTGACGGCACGGTCCAACCCGCCGGACCATCCCTGGAGAAGCCATGTGTGACAACTGCCGCAGGGCCCTGTACGAGTTGAACCTCCAGTGGGGCAACCAATCGTTGGACATTGCCAGGATCCGTCGCATTCTCGACAGCGAGGATGATGAGGCAGCGTAGCTTCGTCGACCGTTGGGCCTGCGGCTATCCTTTCCATACTGCCCGTTGACCCGCAATCCGCCCCAAGGAGGCCGCGACACCATGTTTACGAAGAAAGGCGATGCAGCAGTCCTCGCCAAACTCGGCGAGGCTCCGGCACCCTATCGGGAGATCGGCGAACGCCTGCACCGGATCATCAGGGACAACGCGCCGTCCCTGGAGCCTATCGTCCGCTGGGGACTGCCGTTCTACGTGAAGGACGGCAAGGATGTTTGCTACATCAAACCGGACAAGGAATATATCGTCTTCGGCTTTGGGGAAGTGGTGAATCCTGCCCATGAGGAGGGAGCCCACATGCACCCCGTCGCTTGGAACATCACCTCGCTGGACGATGCCACCGAGGCCAGGATCAAGGCCCTGGTGGTCAAGGCGGCCGGCTGACGTCCGCCACTGGCGGACCCAGGAACGAGTGAACGACGGCGGCAGGCCGGTTTCGGTTCCCCGGGAACCAAAGCGGCCTCCCGCCGTCGTGCTTTGTTGCCCTTAAGGGGTTTGCGCTCTTTCGCAAAGTCATGGGTCTTTCATGACGATTGCGTTAAGTTGTGCTGGTCACATCCGTTTGCTTCTTCGCAGGTGATCCGCCCACTCTTGCATCACCCTATATTTCAGCGCTTGTCAGCGCGTGCCCAACGAAGGACACCATTTATGACTGACGTTCTCTGGTTTTCCGATCTTGGCCTGTCCGACCTTGACCAGGTTGGCGGCAAGAACGCTTCTCTTGGCGAGATGGTTGGCAGCCTCGCCTCTGCAGGGGTGAAGGTTCCGGACGGTTTTGCTACCACGGCCGATGCTTATCGGCGGTTCTTGAGTGGATCCGGGCTGGATGCCCGGATCGTGAATATTCTGGAGGGCCTGGACAGCGGCGATGTGGCCGCTTTGGCCAGTGTCGGCCAGCAGATCCGGGATCTGATCCGTGTAACGCCGTTTCCTGCGGGTTTCGAAGATGAAATCCGGTCCGCGTATGCACGCCTAACCCAGGAGCACGGCGATGACGTGTCGTGGGCTGTGCGTTCGTCTGCGACGGCTGAGGATTTGCCGGATGCTTCCTTCGCCGGCCAGCAGGAAACGTTCCTGAACATTCACGGTATTGAGAACATCCTGGTGGCGATCAAGGACGTGTTTGCGTCCCTGTATAACGACCGGGCGATTGCTTACCGCGTCCATCACGGCTTCACACACTCGGAAGTTGCTTTGTCGGCAGGTGTGCAGCGGATGGTCCGTTCCGATGTCGGCGCGTCCGGGGTGATGTTCACCATGGACACTGAGACCGGTTTCCAGGACGCGGTATTCATTACGTCCTCGTACGGTCTGGGTGAGGCCGTGGTCCAGGGTGCGGTGAACCCGGATGAGTTCTACGTCCACAAGCCTGCCTTGGTGGCCGGGCGTCCGGCCGTGCTGAAGCGGGGGCTGGGGGAGAAGGCCATCCAGATGGTCTACACCGAGTCCCGTGAGGTGGGCCGCACCGTGGACTTCATCCCGGTGGCCCCGGAGCTGCGGAAGCGCTTCAGCCTGTCCGATGCCGAGGTGGAGCAGTTGGGCCGGCACGCGCTGGCCATCGAGGCCCATTACGGCCGTCCGATGGATATTGAGTGGGGCAAGGACGGGGTGGACGGGGAACTCTACATCCTGCAGGCCCGCCCGGAAACGGTCGAGTCACGCAAGGCCGCGGGCTCGGTGTCCCGTTACCGGCTTGCCGAGCGGTCCACTGTGCTGGTTGAAGGCCGGGCCATTGGTCAGCGGATCGGCGCCGGGCAGGTGCGGGTGTTGTCCTCGATCGACCAGATGGCATCCTTTCAGGAGGGCGACGTGCTGGTGGCGAACATGACGGACCCGGACTGGGAACCGATCATGAAGAAAGCCGCGGCGATCGTCACGGACCGGGGTGGGCGGACCTGCCACGCTGCGATCATCGCCCGTGAACTGGGCATCCCCGCCGTCGTCGGAACCGGGTACGCGTCCCAGATCCTCAAGGACGGCACCCCCGTCACGGTCTCCTGCGCCGAAGGCGAAGCCGGGCTGGTCTACGAGGGCTTGTTGGAGTACACGCTTCAGGAAACGTCGTTGGAGACCATGCCCGAGGCTCCGGTGAAGATCATGATGAACGTCGGCACCCCGGAACAGGCGTTCAGCTTCGCCAAGCTCCCCAACCACGGTGTTGGCCTGGCCCGGCTGGAATTCATTATCAACCGGCAGATCGGTATCCACCCCAACGCGCTGCTCGCCGTGGCCGGCGAAGTGGCCCGGCCTGCGACCCTGGATGACTTCACGGTGCGGCAGATCCGGGAGAAGACCGCCGCTTACGACGGCCCGCGGGACTTCTACATCAAGCGTTTGGCCGAGGGTATCTCAACCATCGCCGCGGCGTTCGCCCCGGAACCGGTGATCATCCGGCTCTCGGACTTCAAGTCCAACGAGTACGCCAACCTGATTGGTGGCCCGGCGTTCGAACCCGAGGAAGAGAACCCGATGATCGGCTACCGGGGCGCTTCCCGGTACCTGTCAGAATCCTTCCGGCAGGCGTTCGAGCTCGAATGCGAAGCCCTGAAATACGTCCGCAACGAAATGGGCCTGAGCAACATCAAGCTCATGGTCCCGTTCGTCCGGACCCTGGACGAGGCCCGCGGCGTCATCGAGCTGCTCGCGGCCAACGGGCTCAGCCGCGGCGAGAACGGCCTGGAGATCGTGATGATGTGCGAACTTCCGGCCAACGCCCTCCTGGCAGATGAGTTCCTGGAGTACTTCGACGGGTTCTCCATCGGATCCAACGACCTCACCCAGCTCACCCTGGGCCTGGACCGCGACTCAGCCCTCGTGGCCGAAGGCTTCGATGAGCGCAACCCCGCCGTGACCAAGCTGCTGGAAATGGCGATCAGTGCCTGCCGCCGCAAAGGCCGGTACGTCGGTATCTGCGGCCAAGGCCCCAGTGACCACCCGGACTTCGCCGAATGGCTCCTGGCACAGGGCATCAGCTCCATCTCCCTGAACCCGGACGCCGTCACCGAAACCTGGCTCCGCCTGGCCCGCACCGGCACCCGTGCCGCCGTCTAAATGGTCGACCACCACACCGTGGGGGCTGGCACCCAGCCCGCCCCCACGGTGTTCTTCCTTTCCGACAGCACCGGAATCACGGCCGAGACCCTCGGCAACACGCTGCTGACCCAGTTCCCGGCCCAACGACTGGAACGTCGCACCATTCCCTTCATCACCACGGTGGAACAGGCGTACGACGTCGTAGCTGTCATCGACCGGGTGGCTGCTGCCGGGCCGCGGCCTTTGGTCTTCTCGACGACGGTGAACCCCGACGTCCGTGCCGTCCTGTCACAAAGCACAGGCCACTTTTTCGATTTGTTCGGCGCCCATATCGGTCAGCTGGAGCAAGCACTCGGCTCCTCGGCCAATGGCCTCCCAGGCCAGGCGCATGGCGTCGGTGACGCCGTCCGGTATCAGTCGCGGATGGCCGCCGTCGAATACGCCATAGAGCACGACGACGGCCAGTCGCTTCGGGCGCTGGAACGCGCGGAGTTGATCCTGATCGCCCCCTCCCGGTGCGGTAAGACTCCCACCACGATGTACCTGGCGCTGCAGCATGGGATCCTTGCCGCCAACTTCCCGTTGGTGGAAGAAGACTTCGAAACCCTTTCGCTGCCCAGGCCATTGCTGCCGTTCGCAACCAAATGTTTCGGCCTCACGTCGCAGCCGGTCCGGTTGAGCCAGATCCGGCAGGAACGGCGTCCCGGGAGCAACTATGCCTCGCTGCCGCAATGCACCTTTGAACTCCGCAACGCCGAGGACATGTACAGGGCCAACAACATTCCCTACGTGAACTCGGCTTCCATGTCCGTCGAAGAGATCTCCGCGACGGTGCTCCAGAAGATGCAACTGCACCACTGACAGGGTCGTGGATGCCCCTCATGCCGCAGTTGATGCCCGGCATGCGGACGCCGTCTTTGTTTCCTGCCACACCATCATGGTCGTCTTTACAACTCCCGGAATGCTCTCAGGCATGTTTCAGGTATGTTTCCAGCATGTTAACTGGGTTGGGAAAATACTCCATCTAATTTCTCACTTAATTCTTGATAAACGCCTCGCGAAATTGCTTTCAACGGCGTAGTTTTGATCCATCAATGAATGCAAGTGACCCGCATCACACTGGCTGTGTTCGAAGTTGAACCGGTCAAATCCGTTGGAGCAGAGTGTGCCGGGTTTGCCGGTGGTTTCCTTCCACCCCCACCGGGGTTGAGGCGATCTCCGGCCGGCACCGCCTGCAGATTCCGGGGCCGTTACCGCCGGCGAAGCGGTGACGTCCCGGCCTGCCTCAAAGCCTGGTTCCGGGTGCGCGACCGTTGTTTCACCGGCCCCGGGATCCCACCGATTGTGACCATTTCGCGCCTCCCTGCCTGGGATTCCCCTTCCCGCGGACTCTTTTGCGTGTCCGCGGATGCTTTCCACGCTTCCACCGGGCCGGGATCGATGCCGCGCGGCCACCTGCTGTCAGTACATCAAGGAGATGTTATGAGTGAAAATCGTGTAGATGGCGTCGACCATCTGAAGAGGTCGATCAACTGGAAGCAGGGCATGGCCATTGCCCTGGGCGTGCCCCTGCTGATCCTGCCCTCCCTGGGATACCTGCCGATGTATGTGTCTGCCGCGGCCATCCTCATCTGGGCGATTTCGGTGCTTCAGGGCTTCCTGCAAAACGCTGCCTACGCCGAGATGGCCACCACTTTTCCCAAGGCATCAGGACTGCCTGGATTTGCGCAGTTGGTCTTCCGCAATGAAGACTTCAAGGGCAAGTACGACAAGGGCAAGCTGATCGGCGGGTTCACCGCCTGGAGCTACTGGTTCGGATGGAATCCCATTCTCGCCATCTTCGCCATCCTGGTGGGCGGCTATTTGCACGGCCTGTTCCCGGTGCTGGGGGAGACGTTCAGCGAATACCAGCTTGCCCTGATCTCCGGTGTCGTGATTTTTGGTGGCCTGTATGTGGTTAACTGGTTCGGGCTGAAGGACGGCGCCATTCTCGGGTACATCCTGGCTGCCATCTCGCTGATTCCGCTGGTGGTCCTGGCTGTCGCACCGTTCGCCACGGGCCACGTTGACATGTCCAACATCACCGGAAACTGGTGGCCGTCCGATTGGGGCTGGGACTTGCACCACATCCTGATGCTCTTCGGCATCTTTGCCATCTCGCAGTGGAGCGCCTGCGCCTGGGAAACGGCGGCAATCTACGGACCCGAATACAAGAACCCGGCCAAGGACGTCCCCAAGGCGCTGCTGGCCTGTGGCCTGATTTGCCTGGTGCTCTACGTCCTCCTGCAAACCGCCGTCATTGGCGTCCTTGGTGTTGATGGCGTGCAGGCCCAAGCCGTATCTCCGCTGATCCCGGTAGCCCAGGCAGTCTTTGGCCAGGCCGGTTCGATCGTCACGATCATCATGCTGGTTGCGGCAATGGTCCTGATCATCCAAACGGCCTACCTGGGTTCATCCCGGGCCATGCACTCCATGTCAACCGAAGGAAACCTGCCGGCTTTCATTGGAAAGACCAACCGCCAGGGAACACCGTTCGTGGCCATGCTCATCATCGGTGCGTTCAACCTGGTCCTCATCTCCATGGGCAACGCGGCCGCCATCCTCGCAGCCTCGGCCATCGGCTACACACTCGCCAACGGGATCAGCCTGCTGGCTTACGTCCGGGCAAAGAAGCACCCGGCCTTTGCCAACCTGGAGCGTCCGTTCAAGGCGCCGAAGGGCTGGAAGCATGTGGCCCTGGTCTTTGGCCTGTTCAACGTGCCGTTCTGCGTGGTGGGCGTGGTCTACCTGAACAGCTTGGAGATCGGCTGGACATCAACCTGGGTAGGCTTCCTGGTCCTTGCCCTGTACTTGCCCATCTGGCTTTACTCCCAGCGGGAGAAGCGACGTCCCCACGGCGAACCCATAGAGGAAACGGTGCAGACCGTCGACGCAACCGAGCAGGAAAGGGTACTGGATCCCACCCCGTAGGAAGCGGGCGGGAACGGCGCGCGAAAGACCCGCTCGGGCTTCGTGCGCCGCTCCCTCGCAGGCCCGTGGCCCAACAAATGCAGCTGAAGGCCCTGACGGCACATGACCACCACGGAGTGGCATGGGACCGTCAGGGCCTTCAGCTGTCTTCGTGCGGTGGTGGGCCACATGGCGTTTCCCCGGCACGGCAGCATGTTTCGCCGATGTTTCCAAAATGTTAACTACAGTGGGAATTAATGTCGGATAATTTCTCAGGTAATTCTCAATAAATCGCTCGCATCAAAGAAATTCATGGCGTAGTTTTGCTGCATGAAAGGAATGCGGGTGACTGGCATCACAGCAGACGGGCTCATCGCAGAGCTTTTCTGAGTCCCTGGAAACCAGGGCATGCCAGGCAACGTACGACCGCCGCCGGCCCCACCGGGCCAACGGTGCTCGTTACGCTCCGTTCCATCGGCCTTGATGACCATTTCCGGACAATGCTGAACGGTTCCGGCGCATCAATGGCGCGTTTTGTACGTGTCGCCCTGATGAGTAACACCGGGCCCTGCGGGATGTAGACACACCGCTTCCCAGGGCCTGCGGACCGTCAGCTGGCGTCCCTTCCCAGGAAACAAAGGAGTTAGTTGTGACTTTGAATGCTGATACTGAGGTTTTGGTGGGTGTTTCGCATCCGTTGGATCCGTTGTCGCGGGTGGAGATCGCGCGTGCGGTGGCGGTGTTGAAGGAGGGGCCTGCTGCGGCTGAGTCGTTCCGGTTTATTAGTGTGGAGTTGCGTGAGCCGTCCAAGGAGGATTTGCGGGCCGGTGTTCCGGTTCGGCGTGAGGCTGATGCGGTGTTGGTGGATCGTGCGGTAGCGCGGTCGTTTGAGGCCGTGGTTGATCTCGAGGCCGGCACGGTGGATTCGTGGAAGCAGTTGGCGGAGAATGTCCAGCCGCCGTTCATGTTGGATGAGTTCGCTGAGTGTGAGGATGCGTGCCGGAAGGACCC
>NZ_JBIVXL010000021.1:0-64296 GCF_044769225.1 Paenarthrobacter sp. NPDC090522 | reverse complement strand
GTGGATAACCGGAGGGCGTATTGGGGGAGGCCGAAGTAGATCAGGAACAGCCAGGTGATCGGGGGGATGACCCGGACGATGTTGATGTACAGGGAGGCTGCCGTGCGGATGATCCCGATGGGGGAGCGGGCCGCTCCGACCAGGACGAGGCCGATGAGCCCGCCGAAGAGCAGGGAAGCGCCGGTGACGTAGAGGGTTTGGCCGACGCCTTGGGCGATGGAGGCCAGGAGTTGGGTAATCATGGCTCGGTTACCGGTCCAGGACGGCTTTGAGGAATTGCCGGGTCCGCTCGTTCTGCGGGGCGGACATGACTTGTTCACTGGGCCCGATTTCCAGGACCCCGCCGTTGCCCATGACCATGATCCGGTCAGAAACGTCCCGGGCGAAGTGCATTTCGTGGGTGACCACCAGCATGGTCATGCCCTCATCGGCCAAATCCCGCATGACGGCGAGGACTTCGAGGCCGATTTCGGGGTCAAGGGCCGAGGTCGGCTCGTCGAAGAGCATGACTTTCGGGGACAGGGCCAGGGCGCGGGCGATCGCGATGCGCTGCTGCTGCCCGCCCGAGAGCCTCGCCGGGTACGCCGCGGCCTTGTCCGGCAAACCCACACGCTTGAGGAGTTTGTTCGCCACTTCCTCGGCCTGTTCCTTCGAGGAACCCAACACCTTGCGCTGCGGGAGGGTGATGTTCTCCATCACTGTCAGGTGCGGGAACAAATTGAAGCTTTGGAACACCATGCCCGTGACCCGGCGCAAGTGATCCAAGCTGGCCTTGTCCGGAAGCCTGGAACCGCCAGCGACCACCTTCGCGCCGCCGATCGCGATGGTGCCCTCGGACGGGGTCTCAAGGTAGTTCAAGCACCGCAGGAACGTGGACTTACCCGCACCGGAGGGTCCGATGATCGAAACCACCTCACCCTCGGCCATGGACAGATTCACGTCCTTCAGCACCTGGATGACCCCGTACTTCTTACCCAGCCCGGCCACCTCGACCTCGCCAGTGAGAGCCGTAGGGGGAGCTTTCGTGCCAAAACTTAAGCCCATTTTTGGTTCCTTCGATTAGATGACTCGTATGAGCTTCCGAGCGTCCCGCTGATGTGGACGTCTTCTGCAGAGGCCAAGCGCGGCCTGTACCGATCCGGCTTCCCGCTGGAGCTTGGTGGCGGTTTGGGGTCGGTGTGAAGTGGACCTCAAATGCCTGTGGTCCTGATCACATCTAAAGAATACATTATTGAATGATTAATGCAATAGGGTTCCAAGGGAGATTTTCGGACTCAGGAAACCTGTGCTGATAGGCCGCTCAGAATGTGCTGGCTGACCCGCTTGGCCTCCGCGTACGCTCCATGCGTTCCGGCCGTTTCGGAGGAGTAGTCGCCCGCGAAATGCAGAGTGCCGTTCACCGGTTCCTGGAGGGCCGGAAGGGCGGCAGCACGCGTTGGGGTCAACAGGGAGAAGCAGTGCTCCCACGATTGGATTTCGGCCCCGACCACGTGTCCGCGCAGCTCCGGTACAACAGCCAGGAACTCTTCAAGCCACTCGTCGAGCATGCTGGAGTCGGGTTCATTGGCGTCCTTGAGGTAACCCGCCGTGTTTCCGTAGCAGACGAATTGGGCCGTACCGTCTTTGCGGCCGGGCCGGGGGTTGATGACCACATCGAAGACCCGTCCGGCGGCGGCAATGAAGGCCCAGTCGTCGATGTGGGCAAGCTCGGGCGAACTGATGTCCACTACTACTCCGAGTTCGGTGGAACCCGGAGTCTGCACCGCCTTCAGAGCATCCGTCTTCCACTCAGGCAACTGCACCATGGCGGCAATCCTCGGGGCAGGGACGGATATGATCACGTGCTTCGCAAGGAGCCGGGCGGGCGAATCGTTGCTGGATGATGCGCCTCCGGGGCCCGTTGCTGCGGTACCCAGGCTCCAGGTCCTGTCGACATTTTCCGTGACGGACTCCACCCGGTGGTTGAGGAACACGTCCGTGTGCTCCAATGACCTCGCCAGGGCAGCCGGAATCGCCTCCATGCCGCCCAAGGACACCATGCGGTTCTTCTTTTCCTGCACCAGATAGCTCGCGAAGTACCGGAGTGCGTAGGTGGCGCTGAGTTCCGATGGCGGGGCAACGGACCCGCCCCTGATGGCTGCCGTCAGTAGTTCCTGGACATCCTTGGGCAATCCGTCGATCCGTGATTGGGCTGATTCGTCCCCGAAGCCCGACGTCGCCGGCCGGAGTTGGCCATCCACGGTATTGGCGAAGTATTCCGAGCTCGCCCGCTGAATGAATGTCCGCAAGGCCTCCCGGGATTCATCGGAGAGGGGAAGCCGGTTGACCAAGTCATCGTTGTCATTGGCGACGACGGTCTCTCCGTTGACATGCAGGCCAAAGGTGGTGGGTTCAAACGGCGTCAGCGGGACGCCGAGTTCCAGGGCCAGTTCATGAGAGGCGGTGCCCGCGTAGACGAACATGGCGCCCATGTTGACGGGTTCGCCTTGGATGTCCACGGTTTTGGCCCGTCCTCCCAGACGGCCCGTTTCCTCAAGCAGCACTACCTTCTGGCCCGCGCGCTCCAGGTTGTAGGCGGCGGCCAGGCCCGCCGGGCCTCCACCGATGACGGCGACATCGTACATTTTCTCTCCTTGGGAAGGGGTGGGTGTGCGCCCGGAACTGGACTCGCCGGAGCTTCGGTCTCCATGATTGGCGGCGCCCTTTGCGAAGGGAATACCTCACAGCGGAAGCGGTGCAGTATTGAGTCTTTGAGTCATTCCGCTTGCCTGCCTAGACTTGCCGCATGGTGAGGGCAAGTGACCGGAGTGAACTGAAACGGGCTGTCCTGACGGCGCCGCTCTGGATGCAATCGACCAAAGGCTCCAGCCGTCAGATAGCGGAGACCGTGGGTGTCAGCCAATCGTTCGTGGCCCGAACCTGGCGGGAGCTCACCGAGCCGGACCGATCAGTTGAGGCGGTCCGCGCCTTGCTGGGCGAGCAGCACATGGTGTTGGTTGGCTTCGCCGTCGGAACAGCTGGATCTTGCCTTGTCCTGAACCCTGTCCGAGCCGCCCGTGTTCGGTTCGCTGCCGGGCTGTCCATCATCAGCAAGAGGCGGGTGCGCGGGATTCTCGCCGCGGACCTGCTCCGGAGTGCCCCGAGCGCTTCCGGGGCCGGAAACCCGGACCGGGAGTTGTGGGACTTGCTGGCCTCCAACGGACACCGCCTCGATGAAGCAATCGTCCTGGTCAGCGGGGACTTTGCAGTTCCGCCCGGCCTTGAACCTGCGGTGCGCGTTCCGGATGCATGGCTGTGGCAAAAACTGGTGGCAGCCCTGGACATGTTGCCCGAAGTGCCCACTGGAGAACATCTGGCCGACCTCGAGTGGCGTATCCGGCGTTGGTACCACGGAGGGCGGACGCCGTTTTCGTGGACCGTGGACCGGAAACATACAACCAGTGCCGAAGCCCGGTTGATGGACGCTGCGGAGCCGTGGACTGTACTGGCTGAGGATGTCCTTGCTGCCATCCGCCAAGGGCTGGTGGACGGAACGTTCTCCGGAGAGAGCGAAATATCGTTGGGCAAACTGAGCCGTCTGCTGGGTGCGCCCGTGAGGGATGTCCGTTCTGCCATCAGGGCACTCACCGAGGACGGTTTGGTGACCGCAGCGAGGTCCGACTCGGTAGTGGTCCGGATACCCACACTGGATGACGTCACGGAAACCTACATGGCCCGCCGGGCCCTGGGGGCAATCGTGGTCCGGGCGGCCAGCCGTTGGAGTCCGGAGGCCCGTGTGCGTGTGCTGAAACACCTCGAAGAACTGGAAGACAGCGTCCGCCGCAATGATGTGGCGAGGGCCCATCACCTGGACATGGACTTCCAGATCGCCCTGTTCGAGTCCTCCGGCCTCAACCGGATACCGGCCATCATGGAGACACTCACCAAGCAGGCCTTCATGCACTTCGCTGTCCTCGGCGCCAGATACACCTTCTCGCCCAAGAAGATCCTTGAGCAAAATACGGCAATCTTCGAAGCGATCGATGCGGCGGATCTCCGTGCAGCCACCATGAGTTGGCAGGCCAAGATGGAGGACGGATTGAGTTACCTCGCCCAGCACATCAAGGCCATGGACCAGCAGCGGTCAGCGGAGCAACAAACCCCCGAAACCGCCGCTAGCTGGCCCCACAACGCACCTTAGAAAGCAGAAAAGCCGATGGCCCGGAGCTGTTCGCGGCCGTCCGGAGTAATGTCCGAAGGGCGCCAGCTGGGCACCCATTCCCAGTGCACCTCGAACGTGGTGTCCCGGGTGGCCAATGCTGCTCCGATGTTGCGCTCCATCACGTGGGACAAGGGGCAGGCAGCCGAGGTGAGCGTCATGGTGATGGCCGCGTGGCCGGGGTTCTCCATGCGGATACGGCGGATGAATCCCAGATCCACCACATTGACGCCGAGGTCCGGGTCGATCACCTCATACAAGGCTTCCAGGACTGCGGCCTCTTCCGGAGTCTCCACCACGGGTTCGCGTTCCACCTGCACCGGTTCGGGCCGGACAGCCGAGCGGGTGACCGGGAACGGCAGTGCCGTCACGGAGGCCAAACCGGCAGGTCGCAGCACAATGGTTACTTCGCTGGTGGGGCTGGAGATCCAGTCGGCCACGCCATGTGCCTTGCGGCGGATACGGACAATATCCTCTGCTGCCACGGCGGTTCCCGCGTAAAGCACCAGCGTTTGCGGTGCCAGCCCCGCCTGCTGGGCGTGGGCCAGGGCCTTGTCCAGGATGCGGGCCAGTTGCTCACTGGTGGTTCCAGGCCCGAAGCGGAGTTTGGCCCGTGCCTCTTCCGCAGGCTTTCCCATCACCCGGGCAAGCGCCGCCGAAGCTTCCGATTCTGCGATCCTGAGCTGGGGCTCCCGGACCATGATGTCTGTGGTTTCTGCCAGCAGGGTCATGCTCGCACCTCCCTTTGCGGCTGCCGTGTTCTCTGCGGCAGCAGGCTTTTCAAGGAGAACTCCTCGTCGGAGAGTTGTTCCCCGGTGACCTGGTGCGGCACGGCCATGAGCTTGCGTGCCTGCAGCAGGTCTTGTGGCCGGTTCAAGGCAACCATGGCCCTGATCTGCCCCTCCACAACGGAAAAAATCGAGAATGAGCGGTCGGCAACCGAACCACGGACCACCCGCGAACCGCCGTCGGCATAGCCCAGCGACTGCAGGTTGTGGTCATACTGGTGCGACCAGAAGTAGTGCTCCTCGGTGAACGGTTCCGATTCCCCCAGGAGGTTCCGGGCCAGGTTGGCGCCGTGCCTCATGGCAGTGTCGTGGTGTTCCACGCGGATCCGCCGCTCGTACCGGGGATGATAGCGGGCGGCAACGTCGCCGATCGCGTACACGTTTGGTGCGCTGGTGCGGCCATGCTCATCGGTGAGGATGCCGCCGTCGACCTTTATCCCGGCGTCGGCCGCAATCTCCGCATTCGGCACGGACCCCACGCCCACCAGCAGTTCGTCGCATTCCACCACGTGCCCGCTGCTGGTCCGCAACTCCAACCCGAACATGGTTTCCGTCATGGAAGTGACCGTCTCCTCCATGCGCATCTCCACGCCTTGTTCGCGGTGGATATCCAGCATGGCCCCACCGATTTCCGGTCCAAGGGACCGGAGCGGAAGAGGGCCAGGGCTGAACACCGTGACGCGGGCACCGCGGCCGGCGGCAACAGCCGCCAGCTCGCAGCCCACGAACCCGGCACCCAGGACGGCCAGGTGGCGGCCCGGTTTGATCTGGGCGCCCAGGCGCTCGGCGTCGGCGATAGTACGCAGGACGTGGACCCGCTGGCCACCGAACCCGGGCAGCGTCTTCGCCCGTGCGCCGGTGCCGAGCACCAACGAGTCGTAGGCGAGCGAGCCGCCGTCGGAGAGGAGCACCCGGCGCTCGGCCACGTCCAGGCCCACGGCCCGGGTTCCCAGCAGCAGATCCACATCGTTGTCCGGATACCAGCCTTCGTGGTTCACCTGGAAATCCGTGCGGTCGAACGTGCCGGCCAAATACTCCTTGGACAGTGGCGGACGCTCGTACGGGAGGTGTTCCTCATCAGCCACCAAGACGATGTCGCCGTCGAACCCGGCGCTGCGGAGGCCGGCGGCGGTGGCGGTAGTGGCCACCCCGCCGCCGACCAGGACCACCCTGCTCATGGGATGCTCACCGAAATGGTGCCGTCCTCATCGTTCACCTGGCACGGGTACTGGGTCAGGTGATGCGTGGACGGGTTGATGCCCTTGGCGGTGCAGACATCGAACTCCCACAGGTGCTGGGCGCAGGTAAGTTTCCTGCCGTCGAGGTCGCCGTCGTCCAACGGCCACTCCTGGTGGGGGCAACGGTTCTTGAACGCCAGCACCTCGCCGTCGTTGTTGACCAGGAGGACTGATTTGCCTTCAACCTCGACGGCGGTCATCTCGCCTTCCCAGAGGTCGTCGATGTTGGAGACTTCGTGCCACGTCTGTGGGATTGTTTCGCTCATTTCGATCAGCTCACTTTCTCTGCCATTTCGAAGATGTCCTGGTGGTACTGCGCGCGGGATGTCCGTGCGCCTGCAACGGCTTCGGCCGCCGAGATGCCGAGCAGCGGGGCAAGCCCCTCAACTGCGGCGTCCGCGAGCTCCGACCATCGGTTGATCCACTTGTGCAGCGGAGCCTCGTTGGACGGGCGCTGCGCCAGCGCATACTTGGCCAGCGCCCCGCTCCAGCGGTTGCGCCGGTTACTGTCCTCCGCAAGATGGTTGGACAGCAACCAGGATTGTTCGTCGCCGTTGGCCCGGCTGACCTCGCCGAACTGGCGGATCAGGAGGTCGTCCAGGGTGGGACCGAGGACGAGGTTCAGGGACGTGAAGGCCTCACCCCAGTCGTAGGCGATCAAGGCCCGTTCGATGGCTTCCCGGGCGGGTTGCCAGGCAGGGTGCTGCTCCCAGATCTCCCGTTCGCGGTCTCCGATGCCGGATTCAGGATGGGCGATCTGCAAAGCCCTGGTCCGGTAGGCGATGGTGGTGACGCGGCGCAGGAAGTCGGCATTGGCATAACCGGCTGCGGAGGTCACGTAGGAGCTGGGGCCGATGAAGCCAACGTAGGCCTCGGCCTGCTGGAACCCATGGACCAGGAAGCGGGACGGGGTGAACAGCGTTCCGAGGATCTCCAGTTGCGGTGCGGACAGGGAACTGTCCGCACCGGCGTAACTTTCCAGCACGCCGTCGAGCTTTGTCTGTTCGCTGGCCTGCAGGTTCACGTACGAGCGGTAGGCGATCTGGTCCGGGTCGCGGAAGTCCTCCCAGGTATCGGCCTGGAACGGCGAGTTCTCGCGGTAGGTAAGGAACCAGAGGTTGCCCGGCGACGACGGGTTCTGCTCAAAGACACTCGACTTGCCGCTGCGCGTGTTCCAGTTCTGTGCGTGGGTGACAATCTCGTATTCGCTCGGCAGCCTGCGGACATCGCCGAAAGCGCTGAACGTGCGGAGCTTGCGCTGCCGTGGTGCGGGGGCGTTCATCAGTTGCTTCCCTTCGTGGCGCCGGCCTTCGCGGACTCGGCTGTTTGCCAGATGATGGAGTCGCTCTCGGTGGAGACGCGGCCGGAGAAGGAGGACATCACGATCTCCAGGGACCGGATGCGGTAGTCCGGGCCGAGGTGGTCCTGGAGCGTCGGTTCGGTGAGGACCAGCTTGTCTTCGGCCTGGACCCGGACGTACGCGCCGCGGTCAATGACCTCGATCTCGGTGTCCGGGTTGTCGTCTTCCAAGGCGGAGATGATCTTGTCCACTTCGTCGCCGATCCTGAAGACCGGGCCTACGGGGTTCTTCATGATGATGCTCCTGACGTGTCGTACTCCACCGCAACGAAATCGAGGGCGGTGATGCCGGCTTCTGCCACAGTCATGTAGCCGGGCAGCGTGCGGCCTTTGTGGACCACCACCTTGGGGTAGGGGAGTGCCCGCACCCGGCGTCCTTCGGAATGGTGCGCGACGGCGGCCGCTACCTCGTCCATGGTGTTGGCCGTGGTCACGGGGACCAGGATGGACACGAAGTCCGTGGAGAAGATGGCGTTGAGCGGGACAAGCTCCGGTGCCCGGTCTTCGACGCCGAGTTCGATCTTCTGCTCGGTCACGGCTAGCCACCTACCCGGATGAGGCCGCTGGCTTCGCGGCCCACGTAGTCCTTGGTCCAGGCTGCATAGTCCGGGTCGTCGCCCATGACGTCCGGGGTCAGGCCCATGTAACCCAGGATGCCTTCCACGGTCATCGGCTGGATCTGGCCGGCCAGGAAGCGGTCCACCAGCGTCTGGTGGTTGACGTTGTCGCGGTCCTTCCACCAGATCTGGCGGCAGGCGATGCTGCAGAAGTGGATCTTCTTGCCGTTGTAGTCCAGTGAGTGTTCGCGGATCCGCCACGATCCATCGCGGGATTGGGTCGGGTTGCACATGGGCAGGTGGCACGTGGAGCACAGCCACGGGAGGGTTTCGGGAAGCGTGGCGGCGACGTTGTTGGCATTGACGTTGTCGATGATCGTGTCCCACTTGTCGCCGTAGACGGCCTCCCAGTTGGGGTACTTCTCGCGCAGCCAGTCGCGTTCGTCCTTGGAGACGCCGGCGGTCGGCTTCCACCAGAGGGTGGGCCGCCACCACCACAGGCCCATGTGGAGGCTGTGGTGCCAGGTGTCCAGGCCGCGCATGAACTCGTCCCAGAACCACGGCTTCTTCAGCCCGTAGTCCTCGATGGTGCGGACGAACTGGTCAACGATCCACTCCTCCATGAACTCCCGGTAGGACTGCTTCCGGTGTTCCAGCGGGGTGTAGTAGTCCATGGCCGGACCGGTGAGGGCGGCAAAGGCGCGGGCGTTGGCCCAGAAGCCCTTGTCGATGACCCACTGGGCGCGCTGCGGATCGTGCTCGATCAGGATCTCCAGCGTGGCGACGCCCTGCTGGGAGTGCCGGGCTTCGTCCGTCTGGATGGAGGAGATCATGCTGGCGAAGTTGATGTCGCCGGCCTGCAGGGCGTCCGCGGAGAGCGCCACGAACTGCAGGTTGGTGAAGCCGGTCTCGAACGTCAGCGGAAGCATGAGCGCACAGTCCACGGCGTTGGACGTGGTCATGAACCCGTCGAACAGCGTACGCAGGGCCACCGGGACCCAGTCGTTGGTGCTGTACGTCTTCTGGGTCCAGTCGAACTGCGGATCCTTGGCCACCAGTTCGTGGCCAAAGAACGTGGTGAGCGCGTTGTGCCGCAGCTCGTCCAGCTGCCCGTAGACGGCCATGTTCCGCCAGGCCGCGTTGAGTCCGAAACGTGCCATCTTGAGTTCGGCGAGCATTGCCGTGTACTCCACCTGTGCCACGCCACCGAAGTGCATCTTCGTCGATGACTTCCAGCCTTCGTCCAGGTGGTCGAACGTGGAGGTGCGTTGCAGGGCTGCCTTCACCGCGTACGTTGCGGCTTCCTTCTCGCGCTGTGTGTAGACGTATTCGGGGTAGCTGACCTTGTAGCCCTCTTCCCACTTCAGCCAGGCTTCCCGCGGGACCTTGCCCGTTCCGGTCAGCCAGTCCGGGTAGACGGCCTCGTCATCCACATAGGACAGGGTCCAGTCGGTGTTGCGGACGAAGTCCTGCCATTCTTCTCGTTTAAGCAGAGCCATGGTGTGTTCTCTTCCTCTCTTAGTCGACTTCGAGGTGGCCGAGTTGTCGGTTGACACCTGCGTTGTCCCAATAGGCCCTGATGCTGTCGATCAGGCCGTGGCTGTTGACGTGCATGATGAAAAGGTGCGGTTCGGCGAAGTATTGCCCCTGGGAAGTAATGAACCCCCAGGCGGACTGCTGTGTGCCGTTGATGTCGCAGGAGACCACGACGTCCCCGTTGTCATTGCCGTCGATGTGGTAAATCTCGTTGCCCAGGTTGGGGAACGCGTTGATCAGTCCGCTCCAGATCACGCGGCCGATGGTGCGCACCTTGCCGTCTCCGCGGACAACGCGCTGTTTGGCCCAGACTTCGAACGGGATGTAGGAGAAATCGGCGTTGTCGGTGCACAGATCGGTCATGGCGACGACGTCGCGGCGGCGGTAGGCGTCAAAGAATCCGGTCACGACGGCGACTGCCGCACCCGCCGTCGTGGGGGCTGCCGTTGCGGTTGTTCCTGCGGGGGTTTCCAAGAGTGTCATTACGCATTCACCTTCTGCTTGACGATCGTGACTTGGTCCTGCCGTTTCACTGCGAGCCGGCGGTAGAGCTGGTTCTGGCACCAGTAGGCGTCGATTCCGGTGATCCGGCTGTTGTTCTCCTCGCCGGAAAGCGTGAACCGCCACGCCGTGTCCAGGTCCAGGTGCTTCTCCTGGTTGATCGCTCCGAGGAAATCGCCGGCCTGCGTTCCTTCGATCTTGAACTCGGCCACGATCACCCGGCCCCGTTCGAGTTCGATCACGTTCTTGACGGTGACCAGCACATCGGGGAAGGCCGCCACGATGTCTTCCAGGAGGCTACGGACTACGCTCTTGGTTCCGTCCACCACCAGCAGCGGATAGACCGTCACCTTGGCATCGTCGGAAACCGTGGAGAGTGCTGCGTTGACGTCCTTGAGGCGGAAGCCGTTCAGGAATGCGTCGACGGTCTGCCGGGGACTAACGGACATGGTTGACTCCTTCAGGGTTGTTGGGACGCTCATGCCAGTGCCAGGGCTTTCACCACGGCGTCGGCTGTTGCTTCGGTGGAGTTGGGGTTCTGACCGGTGATGAGATTGCGGTCCACCACCACGTGGGATGCCCAGGCGTAGGGTGCGTCGTCGAAGATCCCGCCGGCGTTCTGGAGGGCGTCGGCCAGGAGCCACGGCATGCCTAGCATGCCGATGTGGTTCTGCTGCTCCTCGTCGTCGGTATACGACGTGAAGCGGTAGCCCTCGAAGAGCCATTGGCCGTCGTGGCGCTCCGGTGCGGACAGCAAGAGCGCCGGACCGTGGCAAAGGGAGGCAATGGGCGCTTCCTTTTCGTGGAGGATGGCCAGCAGCCGCCCCACGTCCGGATTGTCGTGGAGGTCCACCATGGGGCCGTGGCCGCCGGGGGCAAAGACGGCGTCGAAGCCGGCGAGCTCCTCTTCGCTCAGCGAGGACAGGGCCACGGGGTTGTTGAAACCGGGGATGGCATCGAGTCGGGCCTTGCGTTCCTTGGCGACGGCGGAGCTGGCTTCGTCCAGTTCCGTCACTGCTGCCCGCAGCGCCACCTCAGACAGGCCGCCGGTCAGTCCCTCGGCAACCATGACGTCCACGAGCTTCCGGTTCTCCTGCCACGCGGTCTTCGCCGCCAGGCTGACCAGCTGGTGGGCTTCCTGATCGGTTGATCCAGCCCCCACCAGCAGGGCAGCGATCCTGCGCGAAGCCACGAGTTCCAGCTCCGTGGTGTGCTGCAGGGTGATCCGGATGTCATCGGGATCGTGGTGGAAGGTCCTGTACACCGAGGCGAAGTAGTCCCTGTCCTTATCCGGGTAGTGGAAGATGGGCTCCAGTCCGTAGGGGTCCGCCACCGGCGGACGGCCATCGGGAGTGATTACCACAACGTCGGCACCTGCCGAGACGAAACGCTCGTAGGACTTGAGCGCTTCCTCGGCCCAGTAGCCGGTGGGGTGCCCGGGGCTGTCGCGGAGGTCGATCTCCTGTGCGCTGGAGACAACGAAGGCGATACGGGTCATGAGTAACTCCTGGTTGTTAAGGGATGTAGATTCCTGCTGCGATGTTGCGGATTCCTGTATTCCTCGGGAGGCTTCACGCAACTGCCCTGGGGCGCTCGGCCGGGGACCCGCCGTCGTCCGCTTCCAGGCAGTCGGGCCAGACCTGGCAGTCGCTCCAGCGGTCCCAACGGGCCACGGGGTGCCCGAACTGCAGGACGCCGGACTGCAGGCCGCTGGACCGCAGGGCATCCGCGGTTTCCGTCTGCTGCGGGTGGAACCCCGATGCGCTTCGTTGCTTCACCGTTGTCACCTTCCTTGCCTCCCCCAGTCCGTTTGCGTGAGTTCAGCCTGCTCTCTTTGCGGACGTTGCGTATGGGTGAAACCACCCCCTTCACTACCTGTATTGTGTGGATCATCACAGGAGGGTTATGAGCACCACTGCACTGGTCGGGCACCTCCCCGGTGGCCAGGACCTCACGAGTTTCATCGGTCGACGGCGGGAACTCGCCGACGGTCGCGACCTCATGTCACGCTCCCGTCTCCTCACGCTGGTGGGGCCCGGCGGGGTGGGTAAAACACGGCTTTCCATGGAGCTCGCCTCGCGCTCGCGGAAGGGATTCCACGACGGCGTGTGGTTCGTTGAGCTGGCGGCTCTGGAAGACGGATCGCTCATCGGATCGCAGGTTGCCACGGCGCTGCGCCTCGCTGACCAGTCCAACCGTGCGCCACTGGACCGGCTCGCAGACTTCCTGCGGGACCGGCAACTCTTGCTGGTCCTGGACAACTGCGAACACCTGCTGGACGCCGTGGCCACCGTTGCATCCGAGCTCCTGGACCTCGCTCCCGGACTCCGGATCCTGGCCACCAGCCGTGAGCCGCTCGCCATTTTCGGCGAGCAGGTCTACACCGTCCCGCCCCTCGCTGCCCCGGACGAAGCAACCCTGGGCGAAGGTTCCCTGGAAGCGTTCGACTCCGTCCGGCTGCTCGCGGACAGGGCCCGCAGCGTGGACCCCAACTTCGAGATCGCCGAGGACAACCGCCGGGCCGTGGGCCAACTCTGCCAACGGCTGGACGGGATCCCGCTGGCCATCGAACTGGCCGCCTCCAGGCTGCGCTCGCTGTCGGTTGCGCAGCTCGTGGAGCGCCTGGACAAGCGCTTCGACCTCCTCACCGGCGGCAGCCGGGTGGCCATTCCCCGCCAGCAAACACTGCGGGCGCTGGTGGACTGGAGCTACGAGCTGTGCACCCCGGCCGAGCGGACCCTGTGGGCCCGGCTCACCGTTTTTCCCGGCGGTTTCGACCTCGAAGCGGCAGAGGAAGTGTGCGGCTTCGGGGACATCAGCCGTGGCGAAGTTCTGGACCTGCTGGACCACCTGGTGGCCAAGTCCCTGGTGCTGTCAGAGCGCTCGGGTGGCTCGGCCAGCCAAGGCGGAAACCGGCAGCGCTACCGCCAGCTCTTCACATTCCGCGAGTACGGGGCCGAACTGCTGGACGCTTTGGGCGAGACCCAGGAGCTCCGCCGCCGGCAACGGGACCATTACCTGGACCGGGCAGCGCGGATGGTGGCCACGTGGTGCGGGCCGGACCAGGCCGAAAGGCTCGCGGCGGCCCGGCGGGACCACGCCAACCTGCTCTCCGCCCTTGACTGGTCCGCGTCCACCCCCGGCGAGGAACTGGCGGGCACCCGGCTTGCGGCGCTGCTCCGCTACCACTGGCATGCCGGCGGCAACCTGAGCGACGGGCGCCGGTGGCTGGACCGGATGCTCGCGCTGACCACGGAGCCCACTGCCGAGCGCGGCGAAGCGCTCTGGGCCGGTGCCTGGATCTCCCTGGTCCAAGGCGAGAAGAGCGCTGCAGCTGGCTATTTGGCGGAGTGCCGGCACGTGGCGGGCCTCCGCAACGACGCATTGCTCAACGGGCAGGCCGATCACTGGGACGGGCTCCTCCACCTCTTCAGCGGAGACCTCGGACCCGCCATCCGGATGTTCAAGGACGCCATCGCGGCACAGCGTGCTGCCGGGGACACCATGTCCGCCCTCATCGCCACGTTCCACCTGGCCTGGGCCCAGGCCTTTGCCGGACCCGACGAAGCTCGAGCCGGGCTTGAAGCCTGCCGGGCGGCCATCGTGGAGAGCCGGGAACTGGGTGAGCTGTGGGCCAAAGCGTACGCGCACTGGGTTTCGGGGCTCTGCTTGCGGCACCTCGGCGACCTCGACTCCGCCCTGCAAGCGCACGTCCGGGCCCTGGAGATCGAGCGGGACTTCCTGGACGGGATCTGCACGGCACTCACCATGGACGATGTCGCGTGGACCCTCGCGACGCTGAAGCACTACAAGGAGGCCGCCACCGCCCACCACGCAGCGAGGGCTGTGTGGAAGGGGTTCGGTACGTCGGTTGCCGCGTTCGGCCCGCATCTGGAAGGCGACAAGGACGCGACGGCGGTCCTCCTGAAGCGCGAACTGGGCGCGGACCGTTTCGAAGCCATCGGCGTGGAAACCGGCGAGCCCGCGGAAGCCAAAGCCATCGACATTGCGCTGGAGCTTGTGCGCGCCGTGACAGCCCCGGCGCAACCCAAGCAGCCACGCGCCGTCCGGGACGTGAAGCCCGACGGCGGGAGGCCGCCGTCGGGCGCTGCCTACCGGACACCCGCGGGGCCGGCCCTGACCAAGCGGGAGTTCCAGATCGCGGGACTCGTGGCCGAAGGCCGCAGCAACAAGGACATCGCCGCGGAGCTGGTGGTCTCGCCGCGGACGGTGGACGGGCACCTGGAGAATATCCTGGCCAAACTGGGCTTCACATCGCGGACCCAGGTGGCGGCCTGGTATGCGAGCCAGGCCGTCTAAGCCGCTGGGCTTTCCACGTCACTGGGCTTTCCACGTCACTGGGCCTGTTTGAGCAACCCGGCCTGTGCTGCGCCGAAAGCCCGCGGAGAGGCCCCGTAGCGGTCGCGGAATTCGTTGATGAAATGGGACGCGCTGCCGTAGCCGACGGCACGGGAAATCTGCGTGATGGTGGACGTGTTTTCCACCAGCAGTTCGCGCGCCCGGTTCAGCCGGAGTTCTTTGACGAACTGGTAGGGCGACTTGCCCGTGACGTCCCGGAACAGGTGGGAGAAAGCCGAAGGGCTCATGTGGGCCTGCCCGGCGAGTTCGCCCACTGTCAGGGGTTCGGCCAAGTGTTCCTTGGCGTAGGCGATGACCGCGCTGACCGGATTCCTGGCGCTTTCGCTCGCAGCACGTTCCACGAGGCGCGAATACTGCCCGGCCTGGAGTGCCCGGTACACGATCTCCTTCAGGTACGTCGGAGCCAGTACGCGGCGGTCCGTGGGCGATTTCAGGGAGCGGAGGAAGCGGAGGATCGCGTCCATCATGTCCCTGTCCAGGGCAGAGAAGAACGCCGGATTCTCCTGGCTCGCCGGTTCGGCAAAGGCTGCCACCCGCCGTTCCTCGAGGATGTCCGCTGAAACCTCGCGGACCAGGCCAGGATCGATCTGCAGGCCGAAGGAAAGGAACGGCTTCTCCGGACTTGCCTCAAGGATCACCGTCTGGAAGGGGACATCGTTGGGGACCGCCAAGTACGTGAACGGATCGTAGAAGTGGTCCGTGCCGTCCATGGTGATGCGCTTGCGGCCCTGGGCGATCACGCACAGGTGGAGTTCGCTGACTTCTTCCCAGACCGGCGCGGCCGGCTCCTCGAAGCGGTAGATCATCAAGCCCGGAAACCCGCCTTCATTGGCTCCGGTCCTGGGGGCACGGGAAATGAGCTCGGCGATCAGGTCGCCGGACGTGATGCGGAATTCGAGGGGGTTCTGGGCTGGGCTCAAGGGGGCTCCGGCTCTACGTCGTTGGGGGCGGGGGAGTGGAGGCCAGCATACGCGCTGGATGGATTGAGGTGTCAAGGATACGGTTCGGCGCCATCCTGCGGAATCCGCAACAGCACGGGAGGAATCTGCAAGCTTTACGCGGCCGGCTTTCCTTAGCGTTGAGCTACACCACGGCTTTTCGGCAGAGAGAAGAATTCTGATGACCATCAACACCGCCGCAGATGTGGCTGCCTCCGTTGAAACCCTCGAGGCGATCCTTGAAGCCTTCAACGACCATGACCTGGACGCCATCATGGAGTTCTTCACCGACGATTGCTCCTTTGACCTGGCTCAAGGCCCCGCGCCCTGGGGACGCAGACTGATCGGAAAGAAGGCGCTCCGTGAGGCTTTCGCGGCCCGGTTCGCAGCCATGCCGGACGCCCATTATGCGGCCGACCGGCACGCTGTCAGCGGGGACTTCGGTGTCTCGGAATGGCTCCTGACAGGCACCACCGCTGACGGGCAACAGCACAGCGTGCGCGGCGTGGACCACTGGGAATTCCGCGGGACCAAAGTGGCCCGCAAGGATGCGTACCTGAAGTCAGCGTGAACCCAACCGAGAGGAACACCATGAAGATTTTGATCGTCCTGACGTCGCACGGGCAATTGGGGGATACCGGACGCGAGACCGGTTTTTGGCTCGAGGAATTGGCGGCGCCGTACTACGCCTTCAAGGAGGCAGGTGCCGCGATCACGCTGGCCTCGCCGGGAGGAGGGCGCCCGCCGTTTGATCCCGCCAGCGCCGGGCCGGATTATGAAACGGACAGCACACGGCGTTTCCTCGCCGACCAGGATGCCTTGGCCCAGCTGGGGCGGACTGTGAAGCTCTCCGAGGTGTCGCAGGAGGACTTTGACACGGTCTTCTATCCCGGCGGGCACGGAGTGGTGTGGGACCTGTCCGAGGACCCTGACTCCATCGCCCTGATCGAAAGCTTTGCCCATGCCAACAAGCCCGTAGCTCTCGTTTGCCACGCGCCGGGAGTCCTGCGGCACGTGAAGGACGCCGACGGCCGGCCGTTGGTTGAAGGCAGGAAAGTTACCGGATTCACCAACTCGGAGGAGGAAGCCATTGGACTCACGGAGGTGGTGCCGTTCCTCCTCGAGGACGAGCTTACGGCCAAGGGCGGTTTGTTTGAACGCGGGCCGGACTGGGGTTCCCATGTGGTCCAGGACGGCCTGCTCATCACAGGGCAGAATCCGGAGTCGTCCCGCGCAGCAGCAGAGGCGCTGCTCCAGGAACTGAGCGTGCGGCTGCCTTAACCGCCAAAACGCGGGTCCGCTGCCCAGTACGCCGTTGCGGAACGGCGTTTTGGCAGCGGACCCGCGTGGTCGTCCGTTCACCGACGGACGAGGCCCCGCACGCAGGCGGAAGCAAGGCCTTACTTCAACACGATCGTCCTGTTCCCATTCAGGATGATCCGCCCTTCGCAGTGCCAACGAACGGCGTTGCTCAGTGCCTTGCATTCCGTGTCCCGACCGGCGGCTACGAGATCGTCCGGTCCGAACGTGTGGTCCACCTCCACTACCTGCTGCGAGATGATCGGTCCTTCATCGAGCTCGCCGTTGACGTAGTGCGCGGTAGCGCCCACGGTCTTGACGCCTCGTGCATAAGCCTGGTGGTACGGCTTGGCGCCCTTGAAGCTCGGAAGGAACGAGTGGTGGATGTTGATGGCCCGGCCGTCCAGCTTCCGGGCAAGGTCGTCGCTGAGTACCTGCATGTAGCGGGCGAGCACCACGAGCTCCACGTCGAGTTCGTCGATGATCTCCAGCAGGCGTGCCTCGGCGGCAGGCTTGGTGGCGGCGGTGACAGGCACATGGAAGAACGGGATGCCGTGCCACTCCGCGAGGCCCTTGTGGTCGAGGTGGTTGGACACAACACCCACCACGTCGATGGGGAGTTCGCCGATACGCGCCCGGAACAGCAGGTCGTTGAGGCAGTGGCCAAACTTGGACACCATGATCAGCACTTTGCGCTTGTAGCCCTGGCGCTGCAGTTGCCAGTTCATGGCGTACTTCTCGCCCACGGGGGCGAAAGACGCCCGCAGCGCATCCACGGTGGAGTCGTCGCCGTCGGACGCGAAGTGCACGCGCATGAAGAAGTGCCCTTCCGCGCGGTCACCGAACTGCTTGTTGTCGATGATGTCGCAGCCGTGCTCCAGCAGGAACCCGGAGACCGCGTGCACAATGCCGGGGCCTTCGGGGCAGTCCAGCGTGAGCACGTGTTCCACGGTTGTCCCCGCGCCGGAAGCAACGGCGGTTTCGGATTGGATTGCAGTCATGGTCAGCACTCCACTACGTTGACGGCGAGTCCTCCACGGGAGGTCTCTTTGTATTTGGATTTCATGTCGGCTCCGGTTTCCCGCATGGTCTTGATGGCCTTGTCCAGAGAAACCTTGTGGCTGCCGTCGCCGTGCAGGGCAAGGCGGGCGGCGTTGATCGCCTTGACGCTGGCGATCGCGTTCCGTTCGATGCACGGGATCTGCACCAGCCCGCCCACGGGATCGCAGGTCAGGCCGAGGTTGTGCTCGATGCCTACTTCGGCGGCATTTTCCACTTGCCCAGGGGTTCCGCCCAGGACCTCGCACAGGCCTGCCGCGGCCATGGAACAGGCAGAGCCCACCTCGCCCTGGCAACCGACTTCGGCGCCGGAAATCGAGGCATTGATCTTGAACAGGATTCCGACGGCGGCCGCCGCCAGCAGGAACCGCACCACACCGTCGTCGTTCGCTCCCGGAACAAACTTGGTGTAGTAGTGCAGAACGGCCGGCACGATTCCCGCCGCACCGTTGGTTGGTGCGGTGACAATCCGGCCACCGGCCGCGTTTTCTTCGTTCACGGCCAAGGCGAACAGGTTTACCCATTCCATGGCCAGCAAGGGATCGCTGCCGCTGGAAGCGTCAGCCTCGGCCAGTTTCTTGAACAACGACGGCGCCCGTCGCTTGACCTTCAAGCCTCCGGGCAGGATTCCCTCAGCCGAGCAGCCGTTGTCCACGCACTCACGCATGACGGCCCAGATGTCCAGGAGACGTTCGCGCAGTTCCTCCTCGGACCGCCAGACCAGTTCGTTGGCCAGCATGATGTCCGAGATGGACTTGCCTTCGCGTTGACAGAGGGCAACCAGCTCATCTCCGGAGCTGAACGGGTAGGGCAGCACCGTGGTGTCCGGTACCACCTTGTCCGTGCCGGAGGCGTCACCGTCCACCACGAAGCCGCCGCCAATGGAGTAGTAGCTCCGCTCCCGCAGCACCGCGCCGCTGTGGTCCAGCGCCCGGAAGGTCATGCCGTTGGGGTGGGCGGGCAAGGACTTGCGGCGGTGGAGGACCACGTCCTCTTCCCAGTTGAAGTCCACCCGGTGGCTGCCGTCGAGGCGCAGCTCGGCGTCCAAGGCAGCCGCGGCCACCTGGTCGTCCGCGGTACGCGTATCCACAGTCTCGGGGGAGTGGCCCTGCAGTCCCAGGACCACCGCCTTGTCCGAGCCGTGGCCCCGGCCGGTGGCGCCCAGGGAGCCGAAAAGCTCGGCCTGGACGCGCACCGTTGCCGGGAGTTGGCCGGACGAAACAAGTCCGTCCGTGAACTGCTTTGCCGCCCGCATCGGGCCAACCGTGTGTGAGGACGACGGCCCGATGCCAACGGAAAACAGATCAAGCACGCTAAGTGCCATTACGGGACCTCAGGCGACGCGTACTCCCGCATTGAATCGAGGAGCCAGCGTCCCAGGAAGTCGGCGAAGGAGGCACGCGGGAAGATCCGGAAGGTGTCCTCGCCGGTCTTCCACAGGACCACCGGGATGTGCCCGATTTCCGTGGACAGGGCGGTGCCTGCCTTGAGGACCCGCGGGTGCAGGTCCAGTGCGCAGCTCTTTTCCAGGACTGCGCGGGCGCGGCTGCCGGAGAGCTCGAACGTGGTGCGGTTGGCGGACAGGTCCACCACCTGGCCGGAGTCCGTGCCCAGGGCGGACGTCAGGTCGCCCACCAGGGATCCACCGAGCGAGTCGTGGGACTCTTCGGGGGCAATGACCAGGAATTCGGTGGGGCCGAGCCACACGGTGCTGATGGCACCGGAGGTGACCACCTCACCGGACGTGGCAGGCAAGCCGCCGGTTACGGACGCAACCCGGGTGCCGGCGTCGGACGTCCTGTCCACCCGGATGCCCACCTGTGCCTGGTAGGGGATTTCGTGGAGCGTGACCGAGCCGGCCACGGAACCGGAGACGAAGGCGTCGGCGAGGTGCTGTGCCGGGCTGCGGCGGGCCTCACGAACGCGGGCAACGGTTTCTGCAGGAGTTGCTGTCTCAGCCATCTTTGCGGGTCCCTTCAGCATCGAAAAGTACGGTTTCGCCAACAACCACGTCCACCAGCTGGTCGCCCAGGGAAGCCTGGAGGGTCTCGCCGATGCGGTTGCGGCCGTTGTGGATCAGTGCCAGGCCGAAGGAACGGCCCAAAGCGGCGCTGTGGTAGCTGGAGGTCACGAAGCCTTCCATGGGAACCGGGCCGTTCGCGGGGTTGACCGCGATGCCAGCCTCCACCAGCTGGGTGCCTTCGGGCAGCTTCAGCGAGTGGTCCACGGGAAGGACGCTCACCAGGTGCTTGCGGTCCTCGCGCTTGGAATCCTCGCGGAGGTAGGAACGCTTGCCGATGAAGTCCTTGGCCTTGGAGACAATCCATTCCATGCCGGCGTCCTGCGGGGTGACCGTGCCGTCGGTGTCCTGGCCAACGATCGGGTAGCCCTTTTCGGCGCGGAGGACGTGCATGGTTTCCGTGCCGTACGGGGTGATGTTGAACTCGGCACCAGCGGCAGCAACGGCTTCCCAGGTGTTGAGTCCGTACCAGGACGGAACGTTGATTTCGTAGGCCAGTTCACCGGAGAACGAGATCCGGCAGACGCGGGCCTGCACGCCGGAGGCCAGCGTGGTCTCGCGGAACGTCATGAACGGGAAGTTCTCAGCTTCCAGGCCACCGTTCTCGGCGAGCTGCGGGGCCACTTTGGCGATCACTGCGCGGGACTTGGGACCGACGACGGCGATGGTGCTCCACTGCTCGGTGACCGAGGTGAAGACGACATCGAGTTCCGGCCATTCTGTCTGGTGCCACTCTTCGAGCCAGTCCAGCACCTTGGCTGCGCCGCCGGTAGTGGTGGTCATGAAGTAGGTGTCCTCGTCCAGGCGCAGGGTCACGCCGTCGTCGAAGATCATGCCGTCCAGCGTGCACATCACGCCGTAGCGGGCCGATCCCGGAGCGAGCTTCTTGAACGCGTTGGTGTACACGCGGTTAAGGAATTCACCGGAGTCCTTGCCACGGATCTCGATCTTGCCGAGGGTGGTGGCGTCCATGAAGCCCACGGAGTCGCGGACTGCGGCGCATTCGCGGAGCACCGCGGTGTCCATGTCCTCGCCGTCCTGCGGGTAGTACCACGGGCGCTTCCACTGTCCGACGTCTTCGAACAGGGCACCCTGGGCAACGTGCCACGGGTGGATCGAGGTGACGCGGGCGGGGTCGAAGAGCTCGCCGCGCTGGCGTCCTGCCAAGGCTGCGAAGGCCACCGGGGTGAACGGTGCACGGTAGGCCGTGGTGCCGATCTCGCCGATGCCCGGAACTGCGTCCGCGCCGCCGTACTTGAGGGCTGCGGCGATGACGCCGATCGCGTTGACGCCGGAGGTCTTGCCCTGGTCGTTGGCGGTGCTGATGGAGGTGTACCGCTTGACGTGCTCTACCGAGCGCATGCCGGCGCCGGTGGAGCGAAGGACGTCCGCTACGGACTGGTCGCGCTGGAAGTCGACGAAGTGGTTGTGCCACTCACCGGGCTCGCCTTCCTGGGCGGGAACCAGCCAGAGCTGGCGGGTCGGGGCGCTGGCCACGGGGGCCTTGACCTCGGACGGAGTGACGGCGGATTCGAAGCCGGCGGCGATCGAAGCGGCCGCACCGGCGGAGATGCCCTCGGCCAGGCAGTCCTGCAGTTCGTAGCTGCCGCGGCCTGCGCCAACAACCTGCTGGTTGCGGACCACGCTGGACGGGATGAAACCGGCCAGTTCGTCGTCCCAACGCAGCTTGCCCTGGCGCTGGCTGTGGAGGTGCACCACGGGGCTCCAGCCACCGGAGACGGCGAGGACATCGGCGGCGATCTGCTCGACGCCCGAGGTGAGTTCGCCGTCGTCGTTGATGCTGCGGACGGTCACACCGTTCAGGCGACCGGCCTCATCAGCGCTGGTATCGGCAACTGCGCTGCCGATCAGGACCCGGAGGCCGGATTCGACGGCGGCTGCGGCCTTTTCGCTGATCTGCGGACGGGCGTCGACGACGGCGGCAACCGGCACGCCTGCTGCCTGCAGGTCCGCGGCGAGCAGGTAAGCGGAGTCGTTGGTGGTGCTGACGACAACGCGCTGGCCGGCTGCGACGGCGTAGCGGTTGAGGTAGGTGCGCACGGCCGAGGCGAGCATGATGCCCGGGCGGTCGTTGTTCTCGAAGACCAGCGGACGCTCGTGGGCGCCGGGAGCCAGGACCACTTGTGCAGCACGGATGTGCCAAATACGGGTGCGTGAAACACCGGGGGCGGCAGGAACACTGAGGTGGTCCGTGCGGTTCTGGGCTGCGATGAAGTAGTTCGAGTCGTAGGAGCCGAAGGCCGTGGTGCGGTGCAGCACCGTGCATTCCTCGGCGGAGACCAGTTCGGCTTCGACGTCGGCAACCCACTCCAGGGCGGGCTTGCCTTCGATCTGCTCGGCGAGGCCCTCAGCGGTGGAACCGGAAAGCAGCGAACCGCCGAGTTCGGGCTGGTCGTCGATCAGGATGACGCGGGCACCGGTGCGAACGGCTTCGCGGGCTGCTGCGAGGCCGGCAACACCGCCACCGACCACCAGGACGTCGGTGTGGACGTACTTCTTGTCGTACTCGGCCTTGTCCTCGGCCGGGTCAAGCTTGCCCAGGCCGGAGAGCAGTTCGATGCTCTGCCCGTCCACCAGGGACACCGCCGTGGCCGGGAGCATGGATTCGGCGACGTGGCCGGGGAAACGCGGAGCGATCTTGACCAGTGCGTTCGGCTCCTCGACCCCTGCGGCGACGATCCCGCGGGGGCGGTCCTCGTACAGGGAGTTGCCGGCGTTGACGTGGCCGTTGGCCAGGAGGGCCGAAGCGATGGTGTCGCCGGGGTGGCCAACGAATTCCTGGCCATCCACGGTAAACCGCCAGGTGATGCTGCGGTCGATGCGGCCGCCTGTGGCGAGGCGGGCGTTCTGGCTTGTCACTTCTGGGCTCCTTCCGGGGAGGTGGATGTGGTGGGGGCGCCGGGGGCGAGGCCGGGTGCGCCGGCTTGGCCTGCGGCATTGTCTGCCGCGAGCTCCGGGCGAGGCGAACCCATCGCGTAGATGGAGTGGATGTCATAGCTCACGGTGTCGCGGAGCATGTTGAACCACTGGCGGCACCCGGTGCTGTGGACCCAGCGTTCGGCGTAGGTGCCCTTGGTGTTCTCGCGGTAGAACAGGTACTCAGCCCATTCCCGGTCCGTGAGGTCGTTCGGGTTTTGCGGGTAGGGGACGTGAGCCTGTCCGCCGTAGTGGAATTCGGTTTCGTCGCGCGGCCCGCAGTTGGGGCATGAGATAAGGAGCATGTCCGGCCTTCCTTAGTGGGCCACGGCTGCGGCGCCGTGTTCGTCGATCAGGGCACCGGTTTCGAAGCGTTCCAGTGCGAAGGGCTTGTTGAGCTGGTGCGGTGCGCCGGTGGCGATGGTGTGGGCGAAGGTCAGGCCCGCTGCCGGGGTTCCCTTGAAGCCACCGGTTCCCCAACCACAGTTGACGAACATGTTCTCCACCGGCGTGACACCGACGATCGGGGAAGCATCCAGCGTGGTGTCCACGATGCCGCCCCAGGTACGGAGCACGTGGGCCCGGGCGAAGATCGGGAAGAGCTCGACGGCTGCTGCCATCTGCTCTTCGATCACGTGGAAGGAACCGCGCTGGCCGTAGCCGTTGTAGGAGTCGACGCCGGCGCCCATCACCAGTTCGCCCTTGTGCGCCTGGGAGACGTACACGTGGACGTGGTTGGACATGACCACCGTGGGGTGGACGGGTTCGTGGAGTTCGGACACCAAGGCCTGCAGCGGGTGGGACTGGATCGGCAGGCGGAAACCGGCCATCTCGGCCAGCACGGAGCTGTGGCCGGCAGCGCACAGTCCCACCTTTTCGGTGTTGATGGTGCCGCGGGTGGTCTTGACGCCGGTCACCCGGTCGCCGTCCTTGATGAAGCCGGTGACTTCACAGTTCTGGATGATGTCCACGCCCAGCTCGTCGCACTTGCGGGCAAAGGCCCAGGCCACGTGGTCGTGCTTGGCGATGCCTGCGCGCGGCTGGTACGTGGCGCCCATGACCGGGTAGCGGATGTTGTCGCTCGTGTTCAGGATGGGGCAGAGTTCCTTGACCTGGTCCGGCTCCAGCCATTCAGCGTCCACACCGTTGAGCCGGTTGGCGCCTACGCGGCGCATGCTCTCACGGACATCGCCCAGGGTGTGCGCGAGGTTCATCACGCCGCGCTGGCTGAAGAGGAAGTCGTACTCGAGTTCTTCCGGAAGGATCTCCCACAGCTTCAGGGCGTGCTCGTAGATGGCAGCGCTCTCGTCCCAGAGGTAGTTGGACCGGATGATGGTGGTGTTGCGGGCCATGTTGCCGCCGGCCAGCCAGCCCTTTTCCAGGATGGCGATGTTGGTCATGCCGTGGTTCTTGGCCAGGTAGTAGGCCGTGGCCAGGCCGTGCCCACCGCCGCCGACGATCACTGCGTCGTACGACTTTTTGGGGTCCGGGTTGCGCCAGAGGAAGTCAGGGTGTTCGGGGAGGTGGTCGACACTCACTGGGCTGCTCCAATCATTTCTGCTTCGAGTACGGATTCGGCACCGGTGCCGTTGGTGGAAAGGTGCGGGTACAGGGGGAACTTGTCCGCCAGCGCCGTGACGCGGCTGCGGAGTTCGACGGCGGTCGCCTCGTCCAAGGTGCCGGTGCCCGCCGAGGCGATCAACGCCGTCGCAATGATGTCTGCGACCTCCGTGAATTCACCGGCGCCGAAGCCGCGGGCGGCGAGGGCAGGGGTGCCGACGCGGAGGCCGGAGGAGACCATCGGCGGGCGGGGGTCGAAGGGGACGGCGTTGCGGTTGACCGTGATGCCGATGTGGTGCAGCGCGTCTTCGCCCTGCTGGCCGTTCAGTTCGGAGTTGCGGAGGTCAACCAGCACCAGGTGGACGTCGGTGCCGCCGGAGACAACGGAGATACCTGCCGCTGCCACGTCGTCCTTGAGTAGGCGCTGGGCGAGGATTTTGGAGCCTTCGAGGACGCGGGACTGGCGCTCCTTGAACTCCGGTTCTGAGGCGAACTTGAAGGCTACGGCCTTGGCTGCGATCACGTGCTCCAGCGGTCCGCCCTGCTGGCCCGGGAAGACTGCCGAGTTCACCTTCTTGGCGATGTCGGCATCGTTGGTCAGGATCACGCCGCCGCGGGGGCCGCCGAGGGTCTTGTGCGTGGTGCTGGTGACGATGTGGGCGTGGGGGACCGGGCTCGGGTGCAGACCTGCTGCGACCAGGCCGGCGAAGTGTGCCATGTCCACCATGAGGTAGGCGCCAACGGAATCGGCGATGCGACGGAACTCGGCGAAGTCCAGTTGGCGGGAGTACGCGGACCAGCCGGCCACGATCAGCTGCGGCTTGCTCTCCAGTGCCAGGCGCTCCACCTCGGCCATGTCGATGGTGTGGGTGTCCTCGCGCACGCTGTAGGGGACCACGTTGTAGAGCTTGCCGGAGAAGTTGATCCGCATGCCGTGGGTCAGGTGGCCGCCGTGGGCCAGGTTGAGGCCCATGATGGTGTCGCCGGGCGTGATCAGCGCGTGCATTGCCGCGGCGTTGGCCTGCGCTCCGGAGTGGGGCTGCACGTTGGCGTATTCTGCGCCGAAGAGCGACTTCAAGCGGTCGATGGCGAGCTGTTCGATCACATCAACGTGTTCGCAGCCGCCGTAGTAGCGCTTGCCCGGGTAGCCCTCGGCGTACTTGTTGGTGAGCACCGAGCCCTGGGCTTCCATGACGGCCGTGGGGGCGAAGTTCTCCGAAGCGATCATTTCCAGCGTGGACTGCTGGCGGATGAGTTCCTGGGCGATCGCCTGATTAACCTCCGGGTCCGCCTGGGCGAGCGGGCGGATCAGCGGTTCAACCATGGTGTTCTCCTTTGAAGTACGTGTGATTGCTGACTATTAGCCAACTGATATATTAGAACTATTGCCATAGTATGTTGGACATCACATAGTCGTCAACAGGTCTGCGGCAACTTATCCAGCAGGCCGATGGCGACCATCCGGGGAGAAGGCAATGACTACAGCACTGGAAGCTTTGGAAACAGCTCCGCAGGGTACATCCCTGGCGGAGAACGCCTACCTGCTCCTGCGCGACAGGCTCATCATGCTGGACATCAAACCGGGCGACCCCATCAACGACGGACAGATCGCCACCGAGCTCGGTATCGGCCGCACGCCCGTCCGTGAAGCCATCAAACGACTGGAAAGCGACCACCTGGTGGTGTCCTACCCCCGTCGCGGCACCTTCGCCACCGGCGTGGACATCACCCAGCTCGCCGAAGTCTCCGAAATCCGTGAGCTCCTGGAGCCCCTCGCTTCCCGCAAGGCCGCACGCATGGCCAGTCCGGCAATGCGTGCGGAGCTCCGCGATGTTGCTGCGGCCATCCGGGATCTCGAAGGCCAGGATGCCTCCTCGCAGGAACTCATGCGTTACGACATCCAGGTCCACCGGCTCATCTACAAAGCCTCGGCCAACGCGCACCTTGAGGACGTCCTGATCCGGTACGACAACCTCGCCACCCGCATCTGGTGCCACATGCTGGAGAAGATGCCCTCGGTCTCCGGCCACATCTCCGAACACGCCGACCTCCTGACCGCCATTGCCGACGGCGACGAAGAGCGCGCCGCCAACCTGGCCCTGCATCACGTGGTGAGCTTCGAAGAGACCATCCGCAAGGTCCTCTAACCGGCCCTCTCTCACCAAACCGCCCGTTCTGGGGGCCCCTCTCTCACGGAACCGCCCTTTTTGGCGGACGCTCTCTCACTGAACCGCCCTTCCTGTCGGACGCTCTCTCACCAAACCGCCCCTTATGGCTATCCCTCTCTCACCGAACCGCCTGTTCTAGGGGTCCCTCTCTCACTGAACCGCCCTTTTTGGCGGACGCTCTCTCACTGAACCGCCTTTTTGGCGGTCCCTCTCTCACTGAACCGCCCTTTTTGGCGGACGCTCTCCCATCAAACCGCCCCTTATGGCGATCCCGCTCTCGCCGGCCGCCCCTAATGGCGATCCCCCGCTCTCCCGTTCTCGGGTGGTTGGGCCCCTGGCGTACGACGTCGACACCCGTCCGGGTGCCGACGTCGAGCGTTTTTGCCGTTGAGAGAGCGTTTGGGCGGGTTGGGGTGTTTGGTGGGAGAGCGTTTGGCTGGAAGGGGGTGTTTGGTGGGAGAGCGTTTGGCTGGAAGGGGGTGTTTGGTGAGAGAGCGTCGGTGGCAACTGAGTTGGGTTGAGTGCAACAACTCCGATTTCCCTCGTTTGCGGTCTTGAATGTCGCGGTTCGCTCTTTACGGTCGGAACTCAATACACTATTTCGAAAATTTAGCCCTTGACCGTGGCGTCGCTCACACATAATCTGGTGCAACAGCGTTGCGTTGAATGCAACCCAAATGATTTTGGTGGACACATGAGCAATGAATCCTCTGTGGCAGCCGGGCAAACGACCGCTCTCGGCGCCAAGACCACAAACAACCACACAGTCAGCAAAGACACTCGACGACGAGTTGTCACTGCGAGCTTCATCGGCAACTTCGTCGAATGGTTCGACTACGCCGTCTACGGCTACCTTGCCGGCATCATCTCCACAGTCTTCTTCCCGGAATCCGACCGGCAGACCGCGCTCCTGGCTACCTTCGGTGTCTTCGCCGTGAGCTTCTTCGTCAGGCCGCTCGGCGGTTTCATCTGGGGCCACATCGGAGACAGGCTTGGCCGCAAGCAGGCACTGAGCCTCTCGATCCTGTTGATGTCCATAGCCACGTTCTGCATCGCCCTCATACCCGGGTACGCCACCATCGGCGTGATGGCCCCCATCCTGCTCCTGCTGGTCAGGGTGGTCCAAGGCTTCTCTGCGGCAGGGGAGTACGCCGGGGCGTCCGCCTTCCTGGTGGAGTATGCGCCGGCCCATCGGCGCGGACTCTATGCCGCCGTCGTGCCTGCAAGTACCGCAGCGGGACTGTTGCTGGGTTCCTTGCTGGCCGCCCTGCTGAGTTCAGCCATGACGCCCGAGCAGCTTAATGAGTGGGGCTGGCGCTTGCCGTTCCTGCTTGCGGCTCCTATGGGCCTGATCGGCAGGTACATCCGGACCAAGCTTGAGGACACCCCAGCCTTCCGCGAGCTCGCCGACCAGGACCACGCCGTGAAGGCGCCCGCGTTCGCGATGTTCCGCCTCTACAAGCGGCAGTTGATCATCGCCACCGGTGCGGTGCTGCTGAACGCCGTCGGTTTCTACGTGATCCTCAGCTACATGCCCACGTATCTGTCGGAGGAACTGGGGTTCGGTGCCACGGAGTCGTTCCTGGCCACGACCATTGCCTTGGCGAGCTACATCGGGTTTATCTTCCTGACCGGTATCGCCTCGGACAAATTCGGCCGGAAGCGGATGCTCCTCACGGCGTCCATCCTCTTCGTGCTGCTGACCGTGCCGGCGTTCATGCTGCTGGATACGCGGAACTTCCTGGTGATCGTGCTGGTGCAGATCCTGTTGGGCGGCATGCTGACCCTCAACGACGGCACCCTGCCCAGCTTCCTCGCCGAACTGTTCCCCACCAAGGTCCGCTACACGGGATTCGCCGTGAGCTTCAACCTCTCCAACGCCCTGTTCGGTGGCACCGCCCCGTTCATGGCGACCCTCCTGATCGGCTTGACGCACAACCAGTTGGCTCCCGGCTGGTACCTCGTAGCCGCCTCCATTGTTTCCCTGATCGCAGTCCTCTTTGCCGCGGAGACTTCCAAGAAACCCCTGCAGCAGGACTGACAAACAACCACACCTATCGAAAGGAACACCCATGACCATCACCCAAGACCAGGCTGTCAACGACGTCGCCAAACTGGAGCGCCTCAAGGTCCTCAATAACGGCGACAAGGTTTCGCTGACGTTCTCCGACGCCGAGTTCGAGCGTCGCCTTGCCGGCCTCCGCAGCATCATGGCGGAGAAGGACCTCGACGCCGTAGTCCTCACCAGCTACCACTCCATCAAGTACTACTCCGACTTCCTCTTCACCTACTTCGGCCGTTCCTACGGCATGGTGGTCACCAAGGATGACACGGTCACCATCACGGCAAATATCGACGCCGGGATGCCTTGGCGCCGCAGCTACGGCGAGAACCTGGTGTACACGGACTGGCGCCGGGATAACTACATCCACGCCATCCAGGAAGTCCTTCGCACCCGCGGCATCAAGCCGCGCCGCATCGGCGTCGAGGACGACTCCTTGCCGCTCGACAACCGCAACAAGATCCAGGCGGCCTTCGCGGACGCCGCTCTGGTTGATGTTGCCCAGGCCGCGATGCGCCAGCGCATGACTAAGTCGGCCGAGGAAATCGCGGTCATCAAGCACGGTGCCCGCATTGGCGACCTCGGCGGCGAAGCCATCCGCAATGCCATCACGGCCGGCATCACCGAGTACGAGGTTGCCCTGATCGGTACCGAAGCCATGGTCCACGAGATTGCGCGGACCTTCCCGGACTCCGAAATCCGTGACACGTGGGTGTGGTTCCAGTCCGGCATCAACACCGACGGCGCCCATAACTGGGCCACCACCCGGAAGATCCAGGAACACGACATCCTGTCGCTGAACTGCTTCCCCATGACCAGCGGCTATTACACGGCCCTTGAGCGGACGCTCTTCTACGGCGAACCCGATGCCCGCTCGCTGGAACTGTGGAACATCAACGTGGAGGTCCACAAGCGCGGTCTGGAACTCATCAAGCCCGGCGCTGTGTGCAAGGACATAGCCGCTGAGCTGAACGAGATCTACGTCAGCCACGGCCTCCTCGCGAACCGGACCTTCGGCTACGGCCACTCGTTCGGCGTGCTCAGCCATTACTACGGCCGCGAAGCGGGGCTGGAGCTCCGCGAGGACATCGATACCGTGCTCGAACCCGGCATGGTGGTGTCCATGGAGCCAATGATTACGGTGCTGGACGGGCAGCCGGGTGCCGGTGGCTACCGCGAGCACGACATCCTGGTTGTGGGCGAGGACGGCGCCGAGAACATCACCAAGTTCCCGTTCGGCCCCGAGTACAACATCATCGGAGCCTAGCGTGACGGGCCGGTGGACATGGTGCACAGTGTCCACCGGCCCTGCGCCGGGACCGGCGGACCATCCGCAGCGAAATATAGTGAATCCATGACTCCCACGGAATCCAGCGCGACTCCTGACAGCAGCAACAACAATGGCGAAGGCAAAGGTGCCTCGGTCATTGTCAACGCCGTAGCGGTGCTGAAGAGCTTCAGCGCCGAGGAACCATTGCTGGGCGTCACCGAAATCGCAGGCCGGATTGGCCTCCACAAGAGCACCGTTTCGCGGATACTGGCCACTTTGGAGCAAGAAGGTTTAGTGGAGCGCGACGTCGATTCGCGCCGGTTCCGCTTGGGGCTGGGGATGATCGCGATGGCGGGCCCGCTCCTGGCGGAACTCGAGGAGCGGCGCGTCGCCTACCCCGTTTTGCGCGAGCTGACCGAACGCACCGGTGAGACCAGCGCCCTCATGGTGTGGAACGGCGTCGAGTCCATGTGCGTGGAGCAGATCCCCAGCCGCCATCAGGTCAAGCACCTTGCTCCGCTGGGGGCCCGGTACAACGAGGCACTGAGCTCGTCCGTCCAAGTCTTCCTCGCTGCGGAGGATGCGGAGCGGGTCCGGGGCCTGCTCCGCAGCGGTTCGATTACCTTGCCAGGGTTGGACGAAGCTTCCATCGACGCCTATCTGCAGCGGCTGGAGCAAGCCGGCGCGCGGGGTTGGGCCGTCAACTTCGGGGAGACCTCCATCGAGGAGGTAGGTGTTGCCTCGCCCGTTTACGACCATAGAGGCCACATTGTTGCGGCTGTGCTCGTTCCCGCCCCCAAATTCCGCGTTTCGCAGGACACCCTCAACAGCCTCGGCGACGCATGCCTCGAAGCAGCCGCCAAGGTCACCACGCGCTTGGGTGGACGCCCGCCGGCGTAGCGCCCCGGGGTAGTTGGCCCAAAGGATGAATCTGCTGGCCAGCAGGTGGAGATCAACTGCTGGCCGACGAAATTGGCCAGGTGACCCATCACGGCGTGGATAGTCTGACTGGCATGGAACGAACACTGAGAGTTGTACGGCATTGGGGCGCTCCTGCAGCGGCCGCCATCTTCTTTGTGCTGTGGTGCGTTGGCGAGGCGGGCCGCATGGGTCCGTGGCCCGGCCTGCCATACTGGGCGGGAACGGCACCTCTGCTGATGACGACGGCGGCAATCGCCTTGGCGGGGTGGAAGCCCCTGGTGTCCCTGTCGTTCTCCGCGGCTTTGCTGCTCGGGCAACTCGTTTATCTCATTCCCCCTATGGCTCCCAATCACTGGGCGATCTATCTCGGATCATCCTTTGCGTTGGCCTTCACAATGTGGACAGGAAGTAAGCGGCAAAGGATCTGGGCGGCCGCAGCCAACGTCCTCTTCGTGGCGGTCATGACATTCATGATGATCTCCTGGCGCTACGGCTACGGAGTCGGCTGGTTCATACCGTTGTATTTCGGCGATGCCTTCGCCCTCAAGAACTACGGCGGCCAGTTGTTCAGCATGCTGCTGGTCATCGCAGCCGCTTGTGGAACTCTTGGGATTTTGGTGGCGCTGTATGAAGACAGACGCAACCTGTCCAAAGCCCAGGCCATGACGCAGGCGAGCCTCAAGGAAACGGAAATCGAACTTGTCGTGGAGCAGGAACGCACCAGGATCGCCCGGGACCTGCACGATGTCCTGGCGCACTCCCTGGCGGTGATCGCAGCCCAGGCGGACGGCGCACGCTACCTGAGTCAAAACCAGCCCAAGGCGGTCCTTGATGCTTTGGAAAATATTGCCGGTTCGGCTCGGCATGCCTTGGTGGATGCGCAGCGCGTCATTGAAGGAGTGCGGGATGACGGCATGGTTGCGCCACAGCCACGGCTGACCGACGTTCCGTCCCTCATCGAAAGGATGCGGCAGGGCAGCTTGGATATCCAACGCACCGAATCGGGAGCCCCTGTGGACCTTGGTGCGGGCCAACAACTGGCAGTGTTCAGGATTGTGCAGGAGTGCCTCACTAATGCCCTCAAACATGGTGGCCGCGGGTCACTGGTTCGTCTCCATCTGGACTGGAGCGGGCCAGGGCTGACGTTGCATGCGGCCTCAGCGCTTCCGGTGTCCGATCCATTGGGGGGAGCGGGCACCGGAGACAATGCGGAGCGGGTTGGCCGTGGGATTGCAGGGATGCGCGAGCGTGCCCACCTTGCCGGCGGCTGGTTGACGGCGGGGCCGGACGGCGAGCAATTCAGGGTAACTGCGTTCATCCCTTATGGTGCCCGAAGTAGTACGGCGCTGGTGGACGAGGTTTTTGTAGAGAACGGGGAGAACGCCTCCGAGGCTGCCGTGGGAGCGTTGGAAGCGGGCCACCGTGGTTGATCCGTCCTCGTCGGTTCGCGTGGCCTTGGTGGATGATCAACCGTTGTTCCGTGCGGGGATCCGCATGGTGGTGGAGAGCCAGGCGGACATGGTGCTGGCTTGGGAAGCGGACGACGGCGGCCGTGCGGTCGAGATGGCGGCGGACCACCCTCCAGACGTGGTGCTCATGGATTTGCGCATGCCTGAGATGGACGGGGTGAGCGCCACGCGGATGATCGTGGATTCAGCACGCGAGCGGGGCCTGGATCAACCGAAAATCATCGCTTTGACAACTTTCAACCGCGACCATGCCGTAGTGGAGTCCGTCCAGGCCGGGGCCAGCGGGTACCTGCTGAAGAGTGCCGAACCGGAGTTCTTGCTGGCAGCCATCCGCACGGTCCACTCCGGATACTCCGTCATCGCGCCCGGCTCCGTCCACGATCTCTTCCAGCATGCGGCCCGCACGGTGCCGACGGCGGGACCTGACCTCTCAGTTTTGGAGCCTCTGTCTGCCAGGGAAAGGGATGTCTTCCTGCTTGCTGCCAAGGGCTTGGCCAACGGGGAGATGGCTGAGAGCCTGTTTGTCTCGGAAGCGACGGTGAAAACACATCTTCGGAGCGTCCTCACCAAGCTTGGTGTGCGGACGCGCCTGCAATTGGTTGCTTTCGCGTATGAGCATCGTCTACTCGGCTGACCCGTCGCCGGGACAACAAAAGAGGATTATCCCGGGCCGACCATAGTGATTGATTGTCACCCCGGGCGGAACGCAGGCTTGACCTGACCCCTCTTCCTTCCTAGGGTGTTCTGAGAAAACGTTTTCTTACCCTGTTTATCCATTGCCGGAGTGCCCGTGCGCTCCAGGACTGGGTCACATCGTTGTGCCCTGGAAGGATCATCCATGCAGACATTCCGTAAGAAACAGCTCAGCCCTGGCGTGGGAGCGGTGGCCGTGGCTGCGGCGTTGGGGCTGGCTGCTCTGGCGGCACCGGCCACAGCCTCGCCGGGGACCGCCGCGCTGGGTAAGAAGCCCGGTGCGGCTGACAGCCCGGCGTGCTCCAGCAGCAGCGTCCAACTCACTCCGGGTTCAGGTACTTCCCCACAGAATCTTTGTGTTCCGGCGCAGGCCACGGAGGAGGACAAGATCCTCCTCGTCTGGAACAAACCGGGCAGCTATGAAGATGTGGTGGACTACCGCGTCTACATGAATGGGCAGCCCCTGGGGACTGCGGAGGAGAACGCCCGCAGCCATTCGCCTGCCCAGGAGTACGTCGATGCCTTCCGCGCCGCAGACAAGGATGGGTTCCATGTCCGCACGGTCGCCCACAACTTCACGGTGACGGGTCTGGCTCCAAAGACCTCCTACCAGTTCAGCGTCACTGCCATCAGGGCTGACGGGACTGAGTCTGCAGCGAGCGGCCCCATCACCGTGACAACCACCCCTGCTCGCCACAGGGTGGTCATTACTCATCCCGCGTACAAAGCGGTGGGCGATGGACAAACCTTGAATACCAGGGCGATCCAAAAGGCGATCGATACCTGCAGGACCCCCGGCTGCACGGTGGTGGTCCCTGCCGGCACGTTCAAGACCGGCGCCATCTTCCTGCACTCGGACATGACGCTCGAGCTCGAAGACGGTGCCCGGCTGCTCGGCTCCGACGATCCCGCAGACTACCCGTTGGACAAGGGCTACTACCTCTATCCGGTTCCCGACCCGCTCCCCATCGAGGCCGAGTATCGGAACTACCGGAGGCCGCCGTCGCTCATTAACGTGCTGCCGGGGGACAGCGGACGGTCAGCCGAAAGCCGGGAGCCGGGAAGCGTTGCCAAGAATGTCCGCATCACGGGCCATGGCGTGGTGGACGGCAATGGGTGGAAGCGGACGGCCGAGGGTTCCATTACCGACGAAGCGGGCAACACCCTTCCGCAGTACGTGGCCAGTTCCGCCGGTAAGGTCCTGGACGACGGCGTGTTGGCCGCCGCGCAGTTCCGCAACGCCAAGGAACATCCCGAGTTCCTCACGGGCGCGATCAACCCGCCTGAATCGCCGGATGATTCGGTGTTCTATGGGCAGTACCGCTCAAGCCTGATGACCTTCATGGGCGTGGAAAATCTGTACCTCGAGGGAATCACTGCCGACAACCCGGCTTTCCACGGCGTGATGATCCTGGACAGCAAAAACACCACCGTCAATGCCATGCGGCACACCACCTACAACACCAATAACGGCGATGGCCTGGAGTTCGGCGGCACCAGCAATGGGATGGTGCTGAACAATTTCTTCGACACCGGTGATGACCAAGTGAACTTTGCGGCGGGCCAGGGCAAGTACGGAGCCCAAGGGCGGCCGAGCGAGGACGTCTGGATCTTCAACAACTACATGCGCATGGGCCACGGCGGCGTCGCTGTAGGTTCCAACACGGCGGCGTGGGTCCAGCGGGTGCTCGCGGAAGACAACGTCATGTACAAAGTGGAAACCGGCGGCCTCCGCATGAAGAGCACCTCCGACATGGCAGGTGGCGGCAGGGACTTCCTGTTCCGGGACACGGCCATGGCTTGCATGGGCAGCAGTGCCTTCATCATGTCGCTCAGCTACAACCAATCGCCGTCCGGGTATGTTGCCGCCGATTCGGCGACCTTCAAGAACGTCACCGTCAAGAATGTTTCTGTGGACGGAAACAACTCGCCCACGTGTGGAATGGCGGTTTCGGACAGCAAACCGGTGATCGATATCCAGGCCGGCCCGTCCTTGGGACAAGGAACGGCGACCTTGGGCGCTTTCACGTTCCAGGACGTCGTTTTCCGGAACGTGAATCCCACCAACATCAAAGGCCTGACTGATTCCACCTTTGACGGCGTCTCGTTCCAAAGCGTCCGCGGCGGCGCGAATCCGTGGCGGTTCGATGGCTACTCCACGGGCAATGTGTTCACGAACGTCACTCCTGTGCCCGCCGGACAGTAAGACCCGGAGAAGAGAAGCGGCGGCCGCCCCCGCAAGGGGAGCGGCCGCCGTCGTGGTTAATCTGATACGTGCGCGGATGGCTAAGGTGCCCTGCGCGCCGCCGTCTCGTCCATTGCGTCCCTGCCCAGCCAAACGCCCAAGCCGATCATGGCCACGCCAAGAATGAAGTGGAGCCAGTTGTCGGCGGTGTTGAACGGAACAAAGTTGGCGCCCGTTTCCTGGTTGATGACCAGGCCGTAGATCCAGAGGACCAAGTACACGGCTCCGCCGCCCAGGAGGAACAGGCGGGCCATGCGGCCCGTCCTTGCCATGGCCAAACCGGCCGCGCCAAACAGCAAATGGACAATGTTGTGGAGTATGGACACTTGGAAAACTCCAAGCAGCATGGCGCCGGAATCATGTCCTGCGAAGGTCATGGCGCCGTAATTGGTGGTGATTCCTGGAATGAAGCCCAGGACACCGACCAGCAGGAACACAATGCCAACTCCCATGGCTGTGTTGTGAAGCGTTAAACCCATCGCATGGTGGTGTGCTGGGTGCGAAGCGGTGGTCATAAGTCCTCCCTTTCACGCTGTTATCCGGCTCTTCTCATGGAGAACCGGCCCGCGGCAAGGGGTGTCGGAAAACCTTGCCGACGCCGCCATAATACTCCTGAAATGCCCCTGATAGCAGGGGATACGGCCAGTTCAGCGCCCGATAGCATGGGTTCATGACTCACGGTCCCAGCGGTGGATTCGCCTCGATCTTTCATGATTCCCGTGACCTGACCCCGTTCCGGGAGGGGCGGATCCGTACGCCGGTCAAAGGGCTCACGGACGGTTTGGGTGGTGCGGTTTCCGGCGTCCTGGGTGGTCGCGGTGCCGCGCGGCTTTCGGTTGCCGGCGATGTTCCGCGTTTGAAATTCCTCTCCAGCAGGCAGGCCAAAGTCCTGCATGACGCCGTCTTCACGTCTACAGAACCGGAGAGGCTCCTTGCCCTGGCCCGCGAGTTTCCTGGCTGGGCCGGGCTTTGCTACGTCATGGCGGGCTTGCTCGTGTACAAGCACGGCGGCCACCTGCGGGCCTCGGAATTGCTGCAGCGCGGCTTGGCGACAAGGATCGACGACGACGCCAGCCAGTTCTCGGCCCAGTACCTTGGGCAGGTGGTCACCCGGGTTGAGGTCGCCGAGCGCGTTGAGGTTCCAGTGCTGTTCAGCGAAGAATCCGTGTTCCTGGCGCTGTCCCACTCACTGCGGGAAATGGGCATGATGGAGGCCGCCCTGGAAGCCGTGGTGGGTTTGCCGCCGTCGTTGCCTTCCGCGTTGGCGCGGTGCACAGCCGCGCTGGCCCTCGAACGGCACCGCGATGTGGTGGTTTGGACCAACGGCCTTCTCAATACGGACGATCTGTCCGCCGCGCTGCTGCTGATCCGGGCGCGGGCCCAGAGGGCTCGCGGGGACTTCGATTCGGCGCAGGCGGCGTTGAAAGAGGTCCTGAGGCGGAAGAAGACCAGCCTTTCCCTGCGCCAGGATGCCCTGACGGACCGGGCGCTTCTGGCCCTGGACCAAGGGCGGATGTCCCTGACTCCGCGCTCGCGGCGTCCCGCACCGCCCGCGGAGTTGGAGACGCTTGAGGTGATCCGGAAGGACGCGGAGATGCGTCGTTTGTGGGAGAACGATTTCAGGCAGCTCGGCGGCGAATAGGCCCATTGTGGTTCGCGGTGACGAGGCGTAATCTTGTAATCAACCAAATGGTTGATAAAGCATTTGGTTGATTACGAAAGGCAGAACCCCTCATGGATCACGATGCTCTGGACAAAGCGTTCATGGCGTTGGCTGATCCCGTCCGAAGGGACATCGTCGCACGGCTTTCCCGCGGCGATGCCACCGTGAACGAACTGGCTGAGCCTTTCGAAATCAGCAAGCAGGCAGTTTCCAAACACATCCAGGTCCTGGAGCACGCCGGACTGGTCACGCGCTCCCGTGACGCCCAACGCAGGCCCGTCCATTTGGACGCAGCAGCCCTCGAACGGCTGACGGCCTGGATAGACCGCTACAGGCTGATTGCCGAGCAACGGTTCCGGTTGCTCGACGAACTCCTGGCCGACCCCGCCAAAAATACTGGCCCCGCAGGGACCGCAGGTAATGGAAAGAAGAACTGACATGAGCAATCCAACAACCATCACCGCCGACGACGGCGTTCCGTTCGTTGACACCGTTCGCGAATTCGACGCCCCGGTCAGTGCCGTCTTCAAGGCTCACGTGGATCCGGACCTCCTGGCCAAATGGCTGGGCCCCCGGACTACGTCCATCAAGGTCACCGAATACGACGCGACCACTGGTGGCAGCTGGCATTATGAAAGCGGCGATGCCAACGCCATGTTCGGCTTCCGTGGCGTCTTCCACAAAGTGGACCCCGAATCGTTGATCATCATGACCTTCGAGTTCGACGGCGCCCCGGACCAGGTGGGCATCAGCACTACCACCTTCGAGGAAACCGATGGCCGGACCAGGATAGTGGTCCACGAGGTCTACCCCTCGGTTGAAGCCCGGGACATGGCCCTCGCCACCGGCATGAACTACGGCGTGGTGGAAGGATACGAGCGCTTGGACGAGATGCTCGCTTCCTAGGGATGCCCCTGGCCAAGGAGCGGTACAAGCTGCTCTGAAAGCAGCACGGTTCCCAGACCCACCATGATGATGCCGCTGGTCAACGTGACTACGCGCGCAGCACCCGGACGGGACGCCAGCAGCCGCCGCGAGGCCAGGGCAACCACCGTGTACACGAGGCCTGCCAGGGCCACGAAGGTCAGGCCCAACACGCCCGACTGCACGGGCACGGGCAGCGCCGCATCCGGGCTGACGAATTGGGGAACCAGCGCTACGAAGAACAGGAGCCCTTTGGGGTTGATGCCGCTGGTTCCCATGCCCGTCAGGAAAGTGCGGAGTTGCGTTCGGGAAGGCACGACGCCGGCTTCCGCACTGAAGCTCGCACCTCGCCAGGAGCGGATGGTTCCGACGCCGAGCCACAGCAGGTAGGCGGCTCCGGCGATCGTGAGCCAGCCAAGAAGACCCGGAACGCCGGCGAGGAGGGCAGCGAGGCCGGCGGCCATCAGCAGGGTATGGACCACGTAGCCGCTGCACAATCCTGCCACCGCGGGAACGAAACTGCGCTGGCGGAGGCCGGCGGAAATCGAGTAGGCCCAGTCGACGCCGGGGGTGCAGGCCAGGCTGACCGATACCAGCAGGAAGGCGACGAAGAGCTGCGGATTCACTGGTTTTCCTTCCGGGGTGTGCGGGTAGGAAAACTCTAGGGAAAATGCGCCGAAAAGTGTTCGCTAATTTCGCTCTGGACCAGGGTTTGTCGGTAAGATTCTTGCGTGATCGACGGAATCGACAGAAGTATTTTGCGGCACCTCAAAGAGGACGGCCGCATCACTGCCACGGCGCTGGCCTCAAAGGTGGGACTCACGGTGGCTCCGTGTCATCGTCGGCTCCGGGATCTCGAGCAGTCCGGGGTGATCCGCGGGTACCGTGCGGACATCGATCCCGCAGCCGTGGGGCTCGGTTTCGAAGCAATTGTGTTCGTGACCCTGCAGCGCGCGGACCGGGCAACCATGGCAGCCTTCGAGGCCAGGGTGGCGGCGAGCAGCAACATCGTAGAGGCTCAACGCCTCTTTGGGTCGCCGGATTATCTGCTCAAAGTCATAGCGGCCGACCTGCCGGCGTATCAACGCTTCTACGACGACGAACTCGCGGCGCTGCCGGCCGTCGAGCGCCTGACCTCCACGCTGGTGATGAAGAACCTGAAGACGAACATCGGCCCACCGGTCTAGAGTCCTGTTGTTATAGCGGACGTCTTTGATAAAGGGGGCTTCAGGGGATCAGGCGCTGGGGCTCACGTGCACAATGATGACCTGGGTGTCCTTGGAGCCGTCGAACCGGATGTCGTAATTCACGCTGAGGCCAGTGCTGGTGCCCGACGTCAGTGAGTAGTCACTTGTCCCGGACGCGTCCTGGCCTGCGGAAGTGATCCAGCGTTCGGCGTCAGCGGAGTCGATGCCGTACTTCTTCACGCCCTCCCTGATCTGGGCGAAGAGGTCCTCGGGGGAATCGGCGGTGAGGAAGTACGTCACCTCACTGAAGTCCGGGCTGGCGTCAGTGGTCTTGAACCGGATCCGGTCCGTTTGGCCGGTGACTTCTCCGCTGGGTCCAACAATGCTGAGCTGGATCTTTCCGGAACCCTGCGTATTGATCTCCGGGCCGTAGCTGGTGTCGTCCACCCTGACGGCAGACTTCTGGAGTGAGCCGCTGCGCATGTCCAGGCGTGCCCGCCCTTCGGCTTTGATCTGTTCGACGCCTGATGCATCCAGCGTAGAGAATTCCGAGGTGATCACTGTGCTCCCTTGGGATGGTGTGGATGAGGACGAAGTGGCCGCGGGCGTAGGGGTTATCCGGCATCCGCTCGCAGTAAGGGCGGCCAGGCCTATGGCGAGAACGGCGGCAACTCTCCGACCCCACGCTCCTGCACTGCGCTGGGTACGGCTCATTGGTGCACCTCGGCGTCGAACCCGTCGAGGAACCGGTTCATGATTCCGGGAATGTTGTTGGTGGGCCGGTACTGCTCAACCCGGTCATTGAAGTCGGAACCGACTATGTCCCTGGCACCCTGGGGATCGTTGGCCAGGAGATTCTGGTACGCGGGCAGGGTGTCCTGTTTGATGAGGTTCCAGCGCGCATCAGCATCGGCGATGTTCCCGTCCGGGAATCCCGTGGTGAAGTCCGTCCGGAACTGCGTTGGGTTGTCCCAGTTGGTGAACGGGATGTTCTCCGGTCCGGGGCTCTCCACACTGAACTTGTAAGGGAAGACTTCGGGGTAGCTCTTGGCGCCGGGAATGGAGGGTTCGCCGGCCAAGGTAACCATGTAGGTGACGGCTTCGCCGCCTGGATGGTTCCGCATGTTGGTGTAGTCGTCCGCGATGATTTCGTTTTGCTCGCGGTAGAGCAGTGCCGTGTTGCCTTCCTTGATTTGCGCAGGATCACCGGAATCGATCTGGGCCCAGGCCTCGGCGGTGCCCGGATCAATGGCGCCGGAGTCCCGCAGCCTGTTGATCTCGTCGATCCCACCGTTCATGTAGGCCTGGTGCTGCCGTGCCTGGTCGAGGAAGATCTCCTTGTTCATGTCCAGCATGGAGGTCTCGTAGAACTTGATCTCGTCGTCAGTCATGTTGGCCAGTTGTTCGATCTGGTCGAGCACAGGGATGGGGACGTCCGAGGCCGGATTGTCGGCGATCTGCCGCGCAAGATCACGCAGCATGGCCATGTCGCGGAAACCGCCCGCGAAGGAAGGCCCGATCATGTTGGCCATCCCGGCCCACTGCAAGTCCGGGTTGGACAGGAAGGCCTGGCCGTAGAAGTCGTAGACCTTCTTGATGGTTTCCCAGTTGTACTCGGTGCCCTTGCTGGTATCCCACGTGGACGGATCGATGCCCATTTCCCGCATGGCCTGCTGGTTCCAGTAGTCGCTGAGGAACTGCGCGTACTCCGGCGACTTCTTTTCGATCAGCCCGGAGTCGGCCGCTGCGTCCATGGCAGCCTTGGCCTCCTCGGGATGCTCAAGGGCCCATTGCTTGAATGCTTCACTGCGCAGGTAAGCCGCGCGTTCGTCCGGGGTCATGCCGCTGAGAAGGTCCGTGAGGTCCTGGGCCGTTCCGCCCGCGGGGCCGCTCCCGCCGCCCGAACCGCCGGGTCCAGCGCCAGACCAGCCGCTCGCTGTCTCCTGTTCCTGCGCATTCTTGCGCAGGCTCTGGGAGGCGGATTCAATTCCGGATGCCGCCTGCTGCAGGGCTCTAAGATGCGAGCCGGTCCAGTCGTGACGGAATCTGTCAGCGTCGGCTCCACGCCAAGGACTGGAGGAGATGGAACCGCTGAGCTGTTGGCCCAACTGCGTCAAGCGGTCTGCGCTGCGGGCAAGGTCCTGGGCCAGTTGCCGCAGCTGAGCGACGTCCGCGCCGTAGAAATTGCCCGCCATGCTTCCCCCAAGTGGTGTGATCGAATGAAACCATCCTAGGTGTGCCCGGCAGGCCCGCCCATGGGGACTCCTGCCCTATGTGCACAGCAGAAGCGGACTAATCCGCACTTTCCCTCAACAACCCCGTAGTCCGGTAGGGGATGACCTCGCGGAGGAACATGCTGGTGGATGTCCTGACGATGCCCGGGCACAGCCTGATCTCCTCCGAGACGCGGTAGAGATCATCCGGGCTTTTGGCCACCACGCGGATGATGAGGTCCGTGTCGCCGGCGGGCGCATGGCACTCGAGGACTTCCGGGATTTCCCTCAGTGCGGCGATGGCCTCGTTGAGGTGGCTTTGGTCCAGTTCGGCACTGACGGCAGCAGCCACGCCGCGGCCGAGCGCCGTAGGCAGGACGCGGCTGCTGTTGGCCCGCAGGGCACCGGATGCGGCCATGCGTTCCAATCGGGACTGGACAGTTCCCCTCGCGAGGTGGAGCTTCTGCGCCAGGACCATGATGGGAACCCGCGGATCCTCGTCCAGTGCAGCGATGATCCGACGGTCGGTGGCGTCCAGTTCCTGCAATGTGACTACTTCCTGCCGATGATTTGTATCCAGAATGGTCAGATCGATCAATTGAGATCAAGTCTGTTGCACCAACTGTATGCCCGCTGCTGAAATAGTGGCAACGAAGCAGGGCAAGGCTACCGCCGGAACCTGCAGGCACCGGGCTCTTGGAACACCTCCCGAGCGTCCGCCACGACTTCCCGCAAGGAAGCAGCCGCTGATTGACTCTTGTTCACGCATTGTCATTCCGCACTCGCCCGCCCCGCGGGCAGCACAGTAAGAGCCCCTGAGCCACCGGATCGTTGCGGTAGCTGAGGGGCTCTTGTGTTCCCTCGTCACGTGGACGGCCGCATAGGCTTGGGCCATGACTTCCGCAGGACGCTTTGCCCCCAGCCCGTCGGGCGAACTCCACGTAGGCAACCTGCGGACAGCCATCCTCGCCTGGCTCTTCGCCAGGTCCACCGGGAGGAACTTCCTGCTTCGCGTCGAGGACCTGGACCGCGCACGGTCCGGCGCGGAGGCGGAGCAGCTCCGCGATCTGCACGCTGTGGGCGTGACGTGGGATGCCGCCGTCGTTCGCCAGACGGAGCGGACCCGGCTTTATGCGGCAGCGATCGATAGCCTCACCGCGGAAGGCCGCACCTACGAGTGTTTCTGTACGCGTCGCGAGATCCAGGAGGCGCCATCCGCTCCGCACGCACCGCAGGGCGCCTACCCAGGGACGTGCCGGCGTTTGTCCGAGGCGGAACGGGAGATCCGCCGGGTGTCCCGGCCGGCATCCATCCGGTTACGCGCCGACGTCAGTGAGTGGGCTGTGGAGGACCAGTTGCAGGGGAGCTATACAGGCGTGGTGGACGACTTTGTGCTGCGCAGGAACGACGGCGTCACCGCGTACAACCTTGCCGTGGTGGTGGACGATGCTGCCCAGGGCATCGACCAGGTGGTGCGCGGCGACGACCTCCTGCCCTCAACCCCCCGGCAGGCGTACCTGGCGACGCTGTTGGGCTTGCCGGTCCCGGAATATGCGCACGTCCCGTTGGTGGTTAATCACGACGGCGCGCGGCTGGCAAAGCGCGATGGCGCCGTGACGCTGGGCGACCTTGCCGCCGTCGGAATTGCCGCTGGCACCGTGCGGGACATCATTCTCCGGTCGCTGGGATTGCCCGCTGGGAGCCTGGAAACCGCCCTGGCGGCCTTCCATCCTGAAGGGCTCCCGCGGGATCCCTGGGTGTGGATAACTCCCAAGGCGGGGACAGCATCCGGCTAGGCTGGCTGGATGCATTCATCGGTGATCGCCTCAGGTTTCGAATCCGTCGCAGCACTCTTCGAGAGCTTTCTCGAACAAGACCCTGAGTACTCTGCGCAAGTTGCGGCCTACCATCGCGGCGTCAAAGTCCTGGACCTGAGCGGTGGTCCGCATATCCGCGCCGATTCGGTGACGGGCGTCTTCTCCTGCTCGAAAGGGATGGCCGGTCTGGTCATCGCCTTGCTGGTTCAAGACGGTGTACTGGATCTCGACGCGGAGGTGGTCAAGTACTGGCCTGAGTTCGGAGTCGAAGGCAAAGCGTCCATTTCCGTGGCCCAGTTGCTGTCACACCAGGCGGGACTGTTGGGCGTTGACGGTGGGCTGACCCTCGAGGAAGTGAATAACTCGGAGTTGGCCGCCGCCAAGCTCGCGAAGCTTCCCCCGCTTTGGAAACCAGGGGCCGCCTTCGGCTACCACGCGCTGACCATTGGCATCTTCATGGAGGAGCTGTGCCGCCGCATCACGGGCTCGACGCTCCAGCAGGTATTCGAGCAACGGATCAGGTCCGTGGCTGGCGCACATTTCTACCTCGGTTTGCCGGCCGACGAAGAGAGCAGGTTTGCGCCGTTCCGGTGGGCTGCCGATCCCTCGTGGCCATGGGTGGACCCGGCCAGCCATTTCGGCCTGACAACGAACGCAACCGTGGGTGACATCCTCGACCTGCCCAATATTCCGGAGGTCCGGGCCGCAGGCTTGTGTTCGGCGGCAGGAGTTTCCAGTGCCGACGGGATGGCACGGATCTATGCGCTCGCCTTGACAGGGTTGGCCGGCACTTCAGCGGAAGGCGGGCCGGCCGCCGTCGCACCTTTGTTGACGGAAGAGACCGTCCGCGTTGTCTCAGCCGAACAGGTCTTTGGCATCGATCGCGTGTTCGGCGAAACCGGCTGCTTTGCCACGGCTTTCATGAAGTCGCACAGCCGGATGCCGTTTGGCAGCTACCGGGCCTTCGGACACGATGGCGCGAGTGCCTCCCTGGGCTACGCGGACCCGGCTTACGAGTTGGGCTTCGGTTACGTTCCGCAGTAAGCCGAGCCCGGGGGAGCCGGTTGCCGGAACCTCCAGCTCAGCTCAGCCGTGCGGCAGGCCATCGCGGCGCTATAGTCCCCCGCGACGCGGTGTCTAGCCCACGGTCTGTCCGGCAGCCTGGGCTGCGGGCACTCCGGCGGCCATCCCTGCCCAGAGCGTATCCGTCACCGCTTTGACGATTGCCTCGGTACTGGTGCCCTCCAGATGTTTGCCTGCTGCCAGCATGGCTGTGCCGTGGAGGCCGGAGAAGCAGACCATGGCGAGGGTTCCGGGGTCGCCTTCTGCCAGTGCTCCGGCATCCTGGCCCTCCTGAATGAGTGCCAGGGCCACCAGCATCCCCTGCTCGCCAATGCTGCGGAGTTCATCGGTGGAGTCGGATTGGTGCTTGGTTGAGTACATGACGGACAACAGGGCGGGGCGGGTCAGTGCGAAATCGACATAGGCTTTCGCGACGCTGACAAAGCGGCCCTGCAGGTCCCGGCCGGGCTGGGAGGCCTCAAGGATGCGGCCGTTCATGATGCCGAATCCTGCCATTGCCAGGGCATCGATCAAAGCCTGCTTGTCCCGGAAGTGTTTGGCGGGGGCGGCATGACTGACATTCAGGTCACGGGCCAACTGCCGGAGTGAGAGCCCCTCAACCCCGGAGGTCTCCAAGGTCTCCATGGCGCGTTCCAGGAGTGCTTCGCGTAGTTTGCCGTGGTGGTAAGGCTGGTCCGTCATGTCATCAGTTTAGCCGTTAAGTAGTCATTGACAACAATGTAGGCAGTGCCTACGATGTTGGCATTGGCTACTTCTGATCGACCAAGTGGTCTCAACCCAAATACACAAGGATGGAATCTGCCATGACCATGACATACTCCGGCACCACCGCACTGATCACCGGCGCAAGCTCTGGCCTCGGAGCCGAGTTTGCCTCCCGGTTCGCTGCCCGCGGCGCCAACCTGGTTCTCGTGGCGCGCCGGGCCGACCGCTTGGAGGATCTGGCCCGGGACCTTCGCGCCAAGCACGGCGTGACCATCACCGTCCTTCCCCTGGACCTGGGCCGACCCGGCGCGGGCCGCGTCTTGAAGGACGAACTTTCCGGCCGCGGGATCGCCGTGGATACTCTGGTCAACAATGCGGGCTTCGGAACGCGGGGACCGTTCGTGGAAGAGGACGCTGACGTCATCGCCTCGGAGATCGCCCTCAACGTGTCCGCCTTGGTGGACATCACGCGCGCCTTCCTCCCCGGACTGCTGGCGTCCGGCAAGGGGGCCCTGGTGAATGTTGCCAGCACGGCGGCTTTCCAACCGATTCCGGGCATGGCCGTTTACGGCGCCACCAAGGCGTTTGTCCTGAGTTTCACGGAGGCCGTAGCCCACGAGACCAAGGACACGGACCTGCGTGTTCTGGCGCTGTGCCCCGGAGCCACCCGGACGGAGTTCTTTGAGGTCCTGGGCAGTGAGTCCGCAGCTGTTGGCGTCATGCAGACGTCCGAACAAGTGGTTGAGACCGCGCTCAAGGCACTTGGTGGCAAAGCGACTCCGGCCAGTGTGGTGTCCGGCTGGGCCAACCGCGTGGCCGCTGGATTCGCCCAGCGTTTGCCGCGCGCGCTCACGGTTGCCATCGCCGCCCGCGCAGTGCAGGACTGACAGCGTTGCGGGCCGCTTTGCGCTCCGCAACGGCCTCGAGGCAAGTAGAGCGGGCCACACAACGCGGAACCCATGCGACACACTTGAACGCATGGGGGACATGTACAAGGTATGAGCCACACGTCGAAGTCTTCGGACCAAGAGAGCAGCTTTCGCCTGCTCTATGAGTCCCTGTATGAGGACCTGCACAAGTTTGTCCAGCGCAGGGCCCACCCGGACCACGCTGACGACGTTGTTGCCGAGACGTTCCTGGCAGTCTGGCGGAGGTTTCAGGACGTACCCGCTGGGCATGGTGACGCGAGGGCATGGACTTTTGGAGTGGCCCGCAACATCCTGCTCAATACGCTGCGCGGAGACCAGCGCCGCCAAGCCCTTGGAGTCCGCTTGGCAGTGGCAGCTGCCGTGCAATCTCCGGGTGAAAGCATGGACGTGATTGTGGACAGGGTTGACTTGGGCCGGGCATGGAATGTGTTGTCGGCCGTGCACCAGGAAGCCCTGGGTCTTGCCGTCTTCGAAGAACTCAATGCAACACAGGCCGGAGTGGTCCTGGGTATATCCCCTGTGGCCTTTCGGCTGAGGCTGGGCCGGGCACGCCGGGCACTTCGATTGTTGATGGACCACCCGCCCGCGGTTCCCGCGGAATTCACTTCCGAGCTGATGAGGACAAAAACGCCATGAGCCCGCGCCAAGACACCGACACTTTGCTGCAATCCCTGGACCCCGCGAAGGCAAGTCGAATCGATGCTCACCGGTCCCGGTCGGACCTGGTGCGCATCCTTTCAACGGATCCCTCGAAAGCCCACTCCAGTCCGAAGAAGAGGACGTACCGGCGCCTGGCCGTGCTGGGCGGAGCCGTGGCTGCGGTGACGGCCGGTCTGCTGGTTCTTCCGGGCCTGACGGGAGGGGACCAAGCGTTCGCGACCTGGACGGCCGTGCCCTCCGGCATGAGTGCCAAGGAACGTCATGACGTGGCCGAGGAGTGCAGGGCGTCCAACAAGGACGTAGGCGGAGGGATGTACAGGGATGACCTCGCGACGGCCAAGGTAGCCATTTCCGAACGCCGGGGAGCCTGGACAACCGTTGTTCTTGCGGGTCAGGGCGGATTCTCAGCCCTCTGCATCACCGACGATTCCTTCCACCTCTTTGGCAAGTCACGGATAGGCTCCATTGGCGGTCCGGCAAACACCGCTCCTCTCGGGCCCCGGGACCTGCGCTCCATGGCATTGGGCACGGGAACCATGGGCGCAGGAGATATTTCCCTTGCGGCAGGCGAGGCGGGTTCCGCCGTCGTCGCAATGACCTACCAGAGCAAAACCCAAGGTGAGGTGGCTGCCACCGTGTCCCTGGGGCGTTTCGCGTTGTGGGTGCCTGGGGAGGAACTCCGGGACGCCTCGTCTGCGGGCATGGACGTTCTGGTGACGTACGACGACGGCACTACCGGGGTGCGGACGCTTTCCTTCGAGGAATGAGCGGTCAGCCCGCTGCCGCCTCCAGGCGTCGGAGTGCTGCTGCACGGCCCTTGTGGCCCAAGCGTTCGTCGAGGGTGATGGAGATGCCAAGGGCTGCGACCATGACCAGCATGCACACGGGTACCGAGGCTCCGGCTGCGGCCAGTGCGATGCTTCCGGCAAGGACGGCTACCACCATGGCAGTGCTCCACAGTACGTGCTTGTCCACGCCCAGCATGGCGGTATAGAGAGTGGTCAGCGAGACCTTGAAGATTGCCACGGGAACTGCGACCCAGGCTACTGCGGCCGCCGCGCTGATATGGGCTTCGTGGTCGATGAAGTAGGCCGCGACGTGGAGCCCTGCGCCGGTTGCGGCAATGGATGCGAAGACGATCATGTGGCCGTAGCCGAAGAGGAACGAGCGGTGGCGCTGGAGGTGGAGTGACTTGCCGGAGGGAAGGATGAAGTAGATCCACCACATCCCGAAGGCCAGCCCCGTTCCACCGATCCCCACCACGGCTGCCTCCAGGGACCAACCGTGCAAGGCAACGATCGCTCGGAGGGTCTCAATGGCACCAATCAGGCATTCGCCCAAGGCAATGATCGCCAACAAGCCGTAGCGCTCGGCAATGTGGTGGGCGTGCCAGGGGGTACGCATCTTCCGCTCTGCGAGCCCGGGGACGGACATTTCCAGGATGAACAGCGGAGCGGCAAGGAGGAAGGTGGTGAGGACGTCTGTCTCGATGACCAACGCGGCCACCCAGCCAAGCTGCACCAGGGCCAGGTACTTGGCGTAGCGGAGGCACGTCTCGCGGCGTTCCGGGTCCTGTTTGGCTGCCCGCAACCACTGGAACACCAGGGCCAAGCGCATCACGATGTAGCCGATGAGGATGGCCACGTTGTTCACGTGGTCGCCCTCGAGCAGCGAATGGAACATCGGCTCGATGCCCATCGCGAGGATCAGCACGCCGATCATCTGGACCATGGTGACTACGCGGAATACCCAGTCATCGGTGTCGTAGGCACTCGCGAACCAGGTGAAGTTCACCCATGCCCAGATCACCGCGAACATGGCATAGCAAAATCCGAGCAGGCCGGCGCCGAAGTGGGCATCGGCCACGTTGTGCGCCAACTGGCCCGCCGCCACGCTGAAGGCGATGACGAAGGTCAGGTCGAAGAACAGCTCCAGGGGCGTGGCGGTGCGGTGCTTTTCATGCGGATCGCGTCCGCCCATACGTGCCAGGGCATGGCGAAGGGGATTCGTGGACATAGCTCAAAGGTTACCGCCGGAGAAGTGGCTGGCGCCGGGGTCGCGGAAATGCGTCGAAACCCCCGGAAACTTCCGGAGGAACAAGCAGGCTTCCCGCGAACCCGCCGGAGCTCCTGCCTACACCCGGCCCAGGACGTCGATGTCTTCGAGGAACTCCTGGTAGACCTCATCGCTGACGGTGGTGCGGGTGTCCGCGATCGCGTCGAGGTAGTCCTGCGTGACCGGTCCCTTTCGGCCGTTGGTGGCGGCAGCACCGTCGTCGTACACGGCTTTTTCGAGGGCGCGCTGGGAGGCGCTGCGTGCGGCGAACTCGATGTCAGCGGGCGAGAAGCCTTCGGTCCGGTCCACCAAGAGTGAGACGTCCACAGAGTCCACCACCGTTGCCGGGATGAAGCGCTGCCACATGGCTTCGCGGGCGTGGATGTCCGGCAGGCCGATGGGGATGACGTAATCGAACCGGCCGTGGCGCAGGAACGCCGTGTCCAGGGCGCGGATGAAGTTGGTGGCGCACACCAGCAATCGACCAGGCTGCTCGCGGAAGGCCGGGATGATCTTGAGCAGTTCGTTGGTGACGCCCTGCAGGGGAGAGGGCGGGTCGCCGGCACGTTGGGAGGCGATCTCTTCCACCTCGTCGATGAACACCACCGCGTGTTCCAGCTCGGCGATTTCCAGGAACGTCTCCCGGAGTGCTCCGGCGAGGCCCTTGGGGTCGGACGCCAAACGCGAGGGGAAGACTTCCACGAACGGCCACTCCAGCCGGGACGCGATGGCCTTGGCGAACGTGGTCTTGCCCGTGCCGGGAGGGCCGAACAGCACCACGGCCCGCGGCGGGACTACGCCGTATTCATCGGCGAGATCGGCCTCGGCCAAGGGCAGCACCAGCCTGCGTTCCAGGAGTTCCTTCTCCCGCTTCATGCCCGCGACGTTCTCCCACAGATCGCGGGCCAGGATCCGACCGCCGAGCAAACTGAGCGGTTCCAATTCCTGCCGTTGAACGGGGATGGTCCGTTCGAAGTAGCGCAAATTCTTCTTCACCACGAAGCCGCGGCCAAGGAACGCCTCCACGCGGGTTTCGGTCTCCGGCATGAGCGCGGACAGCTTGTTGAGTCCGTGCGGGGCCATGCGGTTTTCGACGGCGGACAGCAGCGAGGTGCCGATCCCGCGGCCGCGGAACTCGGTCAGCGTCGCGAGGAAAACCACCCAGCCCTGGTCGTGCGCGGCACGTCCGACGGCGGCGCCCACTACCTGGTCGCCCTGCACCGCCACGACTGCGTGGTCTTTCTCGCACGACGCGAGGACCTCGGACAACGCGTACACCGGCTCCACGCCATCGGCCTTCAACGACTCCCAGAGGTGCAGGATGCCGTCCAGATCGGATGAGTGGAAGTCCCTGATACGCCAGTTGGTCATGGCCATGTCTCCTGAATGGTCAAAGTGGATCGCCGTTGATGCCTTGGAGTTGAGCATAGGCGAACCGCGCCAACAGGAGGTTGCGGGACCGTTGCGTTACGCGGACACTACTGGACCGGACGCAGCCGCAAACCCTGCATGCCGCCGTCGACCGCCAGCGAGGTTCCCGACGTCGAACCTGACAGCGGACTCGCGAGGTACGCCACGGCGCCAGCCACCTCGTGCGGATCCACCATGCGCCCGTGCGGCTGGCGTGCGTTCAGCGCTGCACGTTCGGCAGCAGGATCCGCGGCGGCATCAAGCAACCGTCCAACCCACGGCGTGTCCACGGTGCCCGGGTTCACGCAGTTGACGCGGATCCCTTCACGCACGTGGTCGGCCGCCATGGCGAGCGTGAGGGAAAGGACCGCACCCTTCGACGCCGAGTACAGCGCACGCTGCGGGAGCCCCGCCGTCGCGGCGATCGAGCATGTGTTGACGATCGCGGCGGCCGGCGACTCGCGCAGGTACGGCAGGGCGGCCCGGCTGACGCGCGCGATTCCCACGACGTTGATGTTGAGCACGCGAAGCCATTCGTCGTCGTCGTTCGCGGCGACGTCGCCCTGGGCGCCGATCCCGGCGTTGTTGATCACGACGTCCAGCCGACCGAACCGCTGGGCTACACGCTCGACGGCGGAACGCACCGAGGCGTCGTCGGCCACGTTGCATTCCACGCCGAAGTGTGGAGTGCCGTCCGGTGCAAGGTCCAGGACGGCCACCTGGGCACCTCCGGCGGCGAGGCGGTCCGCGATGGCCGCCCCGATGCCGGAGGCGCCTCCGGTCACGAGTGCCGCGAGGCCCTCAAAGTCGTTGCCCACCGTGGTTGCCACGGCCTAGGCGTTGGAGCTCACGAAGGAAACGGGCTGTGCCGCACCTGCCACGGCGCGGTAGTACTCCTGCCGTTGGCGTCCCAAGCCATCGATTTCCAGTTCGATCACGTCGCCGGGCTGGATGAACGGGAATCGTCCGGACAATGCGACGCCCTCGGGAGTTCCGGTGATGATCACGTCGCCCGGCTCCAGCACCATGAACTGGCTGAGGTGGTGGACGATCGTGGCTGGATCGAAGATCATGTCCGAGGTGCTGGAGTCCTGGCGGATTTCACCGTTGACCAGGGTCCGCAGACGCAGGTTGCCGGGATCAATGTCCCCGGCCGGCACCAGCCAGGGACCCAGGGGAGTGGAGCCCGGAAGGGACTTGCCCTTGGTCCACTGCCCGGCAGCGCCAGGAATCTGGTAATCCCGTTCGGAAAGGTCGTTGGCCACGGCGTAGCCGGCAATGTGGTTCGCGGCCTCGGAAACTGAGGAAAGGTAGGACGCTTCCTTGCCGATCACGATGGCCAGTTCCACTTCCCAGTCGTACTTTTCCGACGACGGCGGGATGGGAGCCGCGTCAAACGGGCCACTGATGGTGTTGCTCGGCTTGAGGAACACCACTGGAACCTCGGGCGGGGTGGCGCCTGATTCGGCAGCGTGGGCGGTGTAGTTGAGGCCAATGGCGATGACGGATCCCGGCCGCGAAACAGGCGCTCCGATGCGCAGCCCTTCGGCGGAGATTTCTTCCAGTTCCCCGGATTCCAGCGCTTTGCGGGTCCGTTCGATGCCATCGGCGGCGAGGAAGCCGCCGTCGATGTCGTTGGTCAGTGACAAGAGGCTGAAGTACTTCTCCGTGCCGCGGGCGTCCTGGGCGATGACGGCCGGTTGTTCGTTTCCGGCCGTACCCAGCCTGGCGAATTTCAAGGTCATGGCTTCCTCCGTGCGTTCGGGACTAACATCCGAGCTCTAGTGTGCTGTTTTCGTCCATAATACGGAAATGTGACCCGTTGACAACTAAGACATCGGATGTTTAGGCTCGTGACAATTCCTCTAACGCGCAGCCAGGAGCCGCATGAGCATCGTCACCGCACTGGATACCTTTGATATCCGCTTCCCCACCTCGCTGGAACTCGACGGCTCGGACGCCATGAACCCGGACCCTGACTACTCGGCCGCTTACCTGATTCTTCACACTGACGCGGCAGACGGGCACGAGGGCCACGGTTTCGTGTTCACGATCGGTCGCGGTAATGAGGTGGAACAGGCTGCGATCGACGCGCTGAGGGATCACGTCCTGGGCCGCAACGTCGAGGAACTCCTTGCTGACATGGGCGCCACCTGGAAACTCTTGGCCCATGACTCCCAACTCCGTTGGCTTGGACCCGAGAAGGGTGTCATGCATATGGCGATCGGTGCGGTGGTCAATGCCCTGTGGGACGTGAAGGCCAAACGTGCCGGGTTGCCACTGTGGGAGCTGCTTTCGGACATGAGCCCGGAAGAACTCGTTTCCCTGGTGGACTTCCGTTATCTGACGGATGCCTTGACCCCGGAAGAAGCCCTCGACATCCTCCGGGCCGCCGAGCCGGGACGGGATGCGCGGACGGCCGCTCTTCGTGCTGAGGGCTACCCTGCGTACACCACGACGCCGGGCTGGCTGGGATACAGCGACGAGAAACTCTCGCGATTGGCCAAGGAAGCCGTGGCCGACGGATTCAAGCAGATCAAGCTCAAAGTCGGGGCGTCACTGGAAGACGACGTCCGGCGTGTCCGGGCTGCCAGGGCCGCCGTGGGTCCGGACATCCGGATTGCTGTGGACGCCAACCAGCGATGGGATGTGCAGAACGCCATCGACTGGATGGCACACTTGGCGCCTTGCGACATCGCGTGGATCGAGGAACCCACCAGCCCGGACGACATCCTGGGCCACGCGGCCATTGCCCGCGGCGTGGCTCCGATTCCCGTGGCTACGGGGGAGCACGTCCAGAACCGGGTGGTGTTCAAGCAGCTGCTGCAGGCCCAGGCCCTGGAAGTGTTGCAGATCGACGCCGCGCGAGTGGCCGGAGTCAATGAGAACATCGCCATCCTGCTGCTCGCGGCTAAGTTCGGCGTGCGGGTGTGTCCACATGCCGGCGGAGTGGGCTTGTGCGAGGCCGTGCAGCACCTGTCCATGTTCGACTACGTGGCGGTTTCCGGGACCAAGGAAGACCGGATGATCGAGTTCGTGGACCACCTGCACGAACACTTCGTAGACCCCGTCGACGTCCACGCCGGAGCCTACTGGCCGCCCGCCAAGCCCGGCGCCGGGAATGAGATGCTCCGTGAAACACTGGCCCAATACAGCTTCCCCGACGGCCCGGTCTGGAAGGACAAGCATTGATCAAGCACGCACCATGGTTCGGAGAAGCCCGGTTTGGCATGTTCGTGCACTGGGGGCTGTACGCGCTCCCGGCCCGGCACGAGTGGGTCATGAACCGGGAAGAGATCGGCGTCGAAGCCTACGAACAGTATTTCCGGCGCTTTGATCCTGACCTCTACGATCCACGCGAGTGGGCCCGTGCCGCACGCAAGGCCGGGATGAAGTACGTTGTCCTGACCACTAAGCACCACGACGGCTTCTGCCTCTGGGACTCCGCGCTGACGGACTACAAAGCCACGAACACACCCGCAGGCAGGGACCTCATACAGCCTTACGTCGAGGCGCTCCGGGCGGAGGGGCTCAAAGTGGGCTTCTACCATTCGCTCATCGATTGGCACCATCCGGATTTCACCATCGACGGCGTGCACCCCCAACGCAACGCTGCCGACGTCGAACATCTCAACAGCGGACGCGACATGGCCCGCTACCGCGAGTACCTGCACGGCCAGGTGCGTGAGCTCCTCAGCAACTACGGCACCATCGACTACCTGTTCTTCGACTTCTCCTACGCCGGCCATCCTGACTTTTGGGGCGGCAAAGGCAGCAAGGACTGGGACTCCGAAGCCTTGCTCGCCATGGTTCGGGAACTGCAGCCCGGGATCATCGTCAATGACAGGCTGGACATTCCGGGAGACTTCGTCACGCCCGAGCAGTACCAGCCGGCCGCGCCGATGATGCTCGACGGCGTCCCGGTCACCTGGGAGGCTTGCCAGACGTTGAACGGCAGTTGGGGCTACGACAGGGACAACCTGGACTACAAGTCTGTTGACCTGCTCATCCGCATGCTCGTGGACGGAGTGTCCAAAGGTGGCAACCTGCTGCTCAATGTCGGCCCCACAGGGAGAGGGAATCTCGATCCGAGGGCCCTGGCGTCCTTGGAGGGAATGGGGGAGTGGATGAAGCTGCATTCGCGCGCCATTTACGGGGCAGGTCCCTCTGCCTGGACCGCGCCGCCGGATGCCCGCTACACGCAGCGCGGAGACAGGCTCTATGTGCACCTCTTCGCGTGGCCTTTCGAATACGTCCACCTCCCGGGTTTGGCCGGAAAAGTGGAGTACGCCCAACTCCTCAACGACGCCTCGGAGGTCTTCCTCCGCGAGGTGGACCCCGAACAGCAAGCCATGAACATGACCCCGGGCGGCCAGCCAGCGGGGACCCTGACCATCAAACTCCCTGTGCAGCGGCCCGATGTGGCAGTGCCCGTGCTGGAGCTGTTCCTTGCACCGGAGACCGTCGATGGGTGAGTCGATCGCACTCCACACCCGTCTGAAGCCCGGGGCCGAAGCCGAGTACGCTGACGCACACGCGAACATCCCGCCGTCCTTGGTTCAGGCGCTCAAGGACGCGGGTGTCCGAAACTGGCGGATTTGGCGCAGCGGCCAGGACCTCTTCCATGTGGTGGACGTGGACGATTATCAGGCAATGCGCCGCGCGCTCGCCGACCACCCCGCCAATGTGCCCTGGCAAGCCCGGATGGCTGAACTTCTTGAGGTCCAGGACGATTACTCCGGTGACGATTCGGGTATCCAGAAGGTATGGGAATTGCCATGAACACTCAATCCGCTGAAATCCCCAAGCTCGGGAGACTCGGCTTTGGTGGGGCCGGGATCGGGAACCTCTACCGTGCCATCCCCGACGGCGAGGCCCTCGCCACTGTACTTGCAGCCTGGGACGCGGGGATCCGTTACTTCGATACTGCCCCGCACTATGGTCTTGGCCTGTCCGAACAGCGGTTGGGCGCGGTCCTTCGGGATAAGCACCGGGACGAGTTTGTTGTCTCCACCAAGGTTGGGCGCCTGCTGGAACCAACCCCACATGGCGGTCGCGACCCGGAAGGCTTCGACGTCCCCGCAGACAAGAAGCGTGTATGGGACTTCTCCGAGTCCGGCATCCGCCGCAGCCTCGAAGATTCACTTGAGCGGCTGGGTCTCGACCACGTGGACATCGCCTACCTCCACGACGCCGACGTTCATGACCTGCAGTTGGGGATCTCCCAGGGCCTTCCGGTGTTGGAAAAACTGCGTTCCGAGGGTGTGGTCAAAGCAATCGGCGTTGGCCTTAACTCCGCCGAAGCCGCCCTCGAATGCGTCGAAGCCGCAGACCTCGATCTCGTGATGCTCGCTGGACGCTACACGCTGCTTGAGCAGCCCAGCGTCCCGCTGCTCGACCGCTGTGTGGAGCGCCGCAGCGGCGTCGTCAATGTCGGCGCCTTCAACTCCGGGCTGTTGGCCCGTCCCGAAGTCCTCGACGACGCCCACTACAACTACGATCAAGCGCCGCGCGCCTTGGTGGAGCGTGCCCGGGCGCTCGCGGCTGTCTGCCGGGATTTCGGCGTCGAACTCCCGACAGCGGCACTCCAGTTTCCGCTGAGGCATCCGGCCGTGGTCAATGTGACAGTGGGGGCCAGCGCTCCGGAGCAGGTGGTGGAGAACGCCGCCCGCATGGAGGAATCCGTGCCGGAAGAGCTGTGGGCAGCGTTGGAGGCCGTGCCGCGTGATTGATGCGCATCTGCACTTGTGGAGCCTTGACACTTTCGTCACCGGAGGGGTCCGGCCCCACTCGTGGCTCGGGCCGCAGCATGGCGCATTGTTCCGGAGCTTCGGTGAGGACGAGGCCGGTGAGGTCCTTGTTGCTGCAGGTATGCGGGGCGCGGTGCTGGTCCAGGCCGATGACACCCTGGCTGACACGGAGAGCATGTTGGCCGTCGCAGGGCGGCAGCCGTGGGTTTTGGGCGTGGTGGGCTGGATCTGGCTGGATTCACCCGGCGAGGCAGCTGCCCAACTGGACCGTTTTGCAGCGAATCCCGTGTTCCGGGGAGTACGGCATCTGGTGCACGATGATCACCGCGACGATTTCCTGGATCTGGCGCCTGTGCGGGAATCCCTTGGTTTGGTGGCTGGGCGAGGGCTTGCCTTTGACGTTCCCGACGCTTTCCCCCGTCATCTCGGAGCAACCGTCAGGCTGGCACAGGAGTTGCCCGGGCTGACCGTGGTCCTGGATCACTTGGGGAAACCACCTCTCGGTGACCCCGACTGCATGGAGCTGTGGCGGACGGAGTTCAGTGCCCTGGGAAGCAAGGGAAATGCCGTGGCCAAGCTGTCAGGGTTGCACTTGCCCGGCGTTGAGTACTCGGCGGATTCGTTGCGTTGGCTCTTCGGGTTTGCGCTGGAGTGCTTCGGCGCCGACCGCCTGATGATCGGCAGCGATTGGCCGGTGAGTACATTGGGGGCACCGTATGGCCGGACGCTTGAGGTGCTCCTGGAACTGATTTCGACGCTGAGTCCCTCGGAGCAGGATGCTGTCCTTGAGGGGACGGCGATCCGCACCTACGGTCTGGACGCCGGCGCAGGCTAAAGGGCCTGCCTTAGCCAGTTCTCCACGCCGCTGATATGCACGGTGACCAGCGCTTTGACGAGTTCGGCGTCCCCGCGTTCCAAGGCGTCCGCGATGGCCCGGTGCTCTGCCAAAGTATGCGCCACGGCTTTTTCCTGCGTGAGACCACGCCAAATCCGGGCGCGGACCGTGCTGCTGGACAGGGCTTCCAAGAGGCTGCCGAGATAATCGTTCCCGGCCGCTTCGGTAATGATGCCGTGGAACTCCAAGTCGTGGGCAACGAGTTCTTCCACTGGGGTGTTCTCGTCGATGCCGGCCATGGTGCCACGGAGCTTGTCGATCTCTTCCGGCGTGATCTTGCCGGCGGCGAGGTGCGCAGTGGCGGGTTCGAGGATCCGGCGGACCTCGAAGAGCTCAAGGATGGAGCGGTCCTGGTGCAGGTCCACGACGAACGCAACGGCTTCGTTCAGGAGTTTTGCATCCAAGCTGGTCACGTAGGTGCCGTCGCCGCGCCGCACGTCCAGCACACGGATGAGTTCCAGTGCCTTGACGGCTTCCCGAAGCGAACTGCGGGACAAGCCCAGCCGTTCGCTGAGTTCCTTCTCCGGCGGAAGCCTGTCGCCGGCCTTGAGTTCCCCGCGGATCAGCATGTCCTTGATCTTGCCGATCGCCTCATCTGTGACAGCCATGGACCCATAGTAGACGGCAATGATCGGATGTCTGCGTTCGCCGCGTTCTCACCCAACTGGGTCGCATTTGTGCGCGTTTAGAGCGCTCAAAACGCGCACTTCTGCGACTCAGTTGGGTTCGTTAACCAACGACGGCGGCACCCACGTTCCGTTGGTACGGAACCCGGGTGCCGCCGTCGGGCACGTCTTGTTACTTATCGCCGCCAGGCAGGGGGCGGTTGGCAATGACGGGGGCGCTGCCCGTGTAGCCATCCCGCGTGGCTGCAAGCTCGTGGATCTGCTTACGGCACAGGAACCATCCCCAGACCATGAGTCCGCACGCAACCGCGGTGACCAGCATGGTGAGTGGCGACTCGATGAAGACCATCACCAGGACGCCCGCCAGGAAGATCAGTGACAGCCAGCCGGTGTACGGAGCGCCGAAGAGCCGGAACGACGGGCGTTTGACCCAGCCCTTGTCCGCCCAGCGCTTCAACTGCATCTGGCACAGGACGATCGTGGCCCAGGTGACGATGATGCCCACGGAAGCGACGTTCAGGACGATTTCGAAGGCGTCCGACGGAACCAGGTAGTTCAGCGGAACACCGAGCAGGGAGACACCGGCTGTGATCGCGATGCCGCCGTACGGTACGCCGGCCTTGTTCATCCGCTGGGCGAACTTGGGAGCCGAACCGTTGACGGACATCGAGCGCAGGATACGGCCCGTGGAGTACAGGCCTGCGTTCAGCGAGGACAGGGCAGCGGTGAGAACCACGAGGTTCATGATCACGTCAACGCCCTGCACACCGATGGAGCCGAAGAACGTCACGAACGGGCTCACACCCTTCTCGTACGAGGTGTAGGGGAGGAGGAGTGCCAGCAGGATGACGGAGCCGACGTAGAAGACAGCGATACGGAAGACCACGGAGTTGATGGCCTTGGGCATGATCTTTTCCGGGTTTGCGGTCTCACCGGCGGCGGTGCCGACGAGTTCGATCGAGGCGTAGGCGAACAGCACGCCCTGCATCAGGATGATCATGGGAAGGATGCCGTTGGGGAAGATTCCGCCGTTGTCCGAGATGAGGCTGAAGCCGACCGTCTGGCCATCAACAGGCGTGCCGAAAACGACGAAGTAGGTGCCAACCAGGAGGAAGGCCACCAGCGCGGCCACCTTGATCAGCGCGAACCAGAACTCCATCTCGCCGAAGACCTTCACCGACACGAGGTTCAGGCTAAGCACAACCACCAAGGCGATAAGGGCCCACGCCCACTGCGGAACGGCCCCCATCCAAGGGACGTACTTACCGAAGAAGTTCATGTAAAGCGCTGCGGCCGTGATGTCCACGATGGTGGTGGTGGCCCAGTTGATCCAGTAGAACCAACCCGAAACGAACGCCGCCTTTTCGCCGAAGAACTCACGGGCGTAGGAGACGAACGAGCCCGACGACGGGCGGTGCAGCACCAATTCGCCGAGGGCGCGGAGGATCAGGAAAGCGAAGAAACCGCAGACTGCATAAGCGATGACCAGCGAGGGGCCGGCTGCATTGAGCCGTCCGCCCGCGCCGAGGAACAGGCCGGTACCGATGGCACCGCCGATCGCGATCATCTGGATCTGCCGGGGCTTCAAGTCCTTGTGGTAGCCCGTGTCCTCCTTGTGGAGGGCTTTCTCGCTGGCATGCGCTTGGGCCGGGACCGTGTGGTCCGTGATGGGGTTGGTCATGGGAATCCTTACGGGTGTCCTGTTGGGGGTCTCATGGGCGCGCACTTCTGGGGGTTTCGGGCGCGGCTCAGAGCCTCTTGTGGGTGCCTCATCGGGCGGGACGGCTTTCAAAGCCGCTGGGCTGACTGGCCGGATTGGCCTACTTGCTCAGGTTTGCCAGACGTTCGGGGCTGAGCAGTTCTTCAAGCTGGGCTGCGGTCAGGAGACCGTGTTCCAAGACGAGTTCTGCTACACCCTTGCCGGTGGCCAACGCCTCCTGGGCGATGGCAGTGGCGGAGGCATAACCGATGTGCGGGTTCAATGCCGTGACGAGACCGATCGACTGCTCCACGGTAAGCCGTAGCCGCTCGGTGTTTGCTGTGATGCCCCGGACACAGCGGGCCGTAAGGGTGCGGCACGCTGCTTCCAGGTGGGAGATGCTCTTGTGCAGGCTGTGCACAATGATCGGTTCGAAAGCATTCAGCTGGAGCTGCCCTGCTTCCGCGGCCATGGTGACCGTGACATCGTTGCCGATGACTTCGTAGGCCACCTGGCTGACCACTTCCGGGATCACCGGGTTGATCTTGCCGGGCATGATCGACGAGCCGGACTGTACCGCCGGCAGGTTGATCTCGCCCAGTCCCGCACGCGGTCCAGAGGACAGCAGGCGGAGGTCGTTGCAAATCTTCGAAAGCTTCACCGCGACGCGCTTCAGTACGCCGGACAGGTGGACGAACGCGCCCACGTCCTGGGTGGCCTCGATGAGGTCGGCCGCCGTGAGGAGGGGCAGGCCCGTGACTTCAGCGAGGTGGCGGCACGCGGCTTCGGCGTAGCCGGCCGGGGCGTTCAGGCCGGTGCCGATGGCCGTCGCACCGAGGTTGATCTCGTGGATCAGCATGTGGGACTCGTCCAGGCGGGCCCGGTCTTCACCAATGGTTACGGCATATCCGCCGAACTCCTGGCCGAGCGTCATAGGCACCGCGTCCTGGAGCTGCGTGCGGCCCATCTTCACGACCGTCCGGAACTCCCGGCCCTTTTCGGCGAAGGCAACTTCCAGCTCCTCCAGGGCTTCCAGGAGTTCCTTCACGGAGAAGATTGTGGCGAGGTTTACCGCCGTCGGGTAGACGTCGTTGGTGGACTGGCTCAGGTTGACGTGGTCGTTCGGGTGCAGCTTCGCGTAGTCACCCTTGGGGTGGCCAAGGATTTCCAGTGCACGGTTGGCGATGACCTCGTTGGCGTTCATGTTGGAGCTGGTGCCCGCGCCACCTTGGATCACGTCCACCATGAACTGGTCCTGGAGCTTGCCGTCCAGGATGTCCTGGCATGCCTGCTCAATGGCGTTGGCGCGCTCCGAATCCAGCAGGCCAAGCTCGTGGTTGGTCCTGGCCGCCGCCAGCTTGACCGCTGCCAAACCCCTGACAAGGTGTTTGTTGGTGGAGAGGGCCTGCCCGGTAATGGGGAAGTTCTCAATGGCCCTCAGAGTGTGGACGCCCCAGTACGCATCTGCGGGGACATTGCGGTCGCCCAAGAGGTCGTGTTCGGAACGGAGAGGGATCGCCTGATCGACGGTGGTCATAGCTGTCCTTTAGTTCGTGGTGAAAATCTGTGCCGCGCGGAGCTCGCCGACCGGAAGGCCGCCACCCAACACGGGTGGGCTCTGCAGCGAGTCCAGGCTGCCGCCGTCGAGCCCCAACTCCTTCAGGGCTGCGATGGTAACCGGCATGCGGGCGCGGTCGCCGCCGTCGGAAATCTTCACAGCCAACGCGCGGCCGTCCTCGAGGCCCACAAGCTGGAGGCCCTCGAAGCCGTCCTTGGCCAGCAGGCCCGGAACAGCGCGCATGAGGGCGGTGACGTCGCGGCCCTCACCGGCAACCATTTCCGGGAAGCGGCGCATGGCGTGGGCGACTTTGCCTTCGTTGGTGTCTTGCTCTGCTGAGGCAAGACGGCCGTAGGCGCGGGCCATGCCGTGGAGCGAGTGGGCGAAGAGCGGCGTGCCGCAGCCGTCCGTGCTCACTGCGGCGGCTTCCTCGGCGGTCAGTTCGGTGATGGTGTCGCGGACCAGGACCTGCAGCGGATGTTCAGGGTGCAGGTATCCCTCCACAGGCCAGCCGTTGATGACGCAGACGGCTGTCATGGAGGCGTGCTTGCCTGAGCAGTTCTGCGCCAGTTGCGTTGGACCGTTGCCGTCCCGCAGCCATTCGTTGCGTTCTTCGACCCCATAGGGAAGGTCGGAGCTGTTTCCGAGCGCTGCTTCGGTGAGGCCGTGCAGTTTCAGGATTTCGGCGGCACCGTCACGGTGTTTCTTGCTGCCCGAGTGGCTCGCCGCGGTCAGGGCCAGGAGTTCTTCCGGGATGTCCAGGCCGGCCTTGAGGAGGGCGACGGCTTGCAGCGGTTTCAGGCTCGACCGGGGATACATCGGGGCATCCGGCTGGCCGGCTTCCAGTGCCGTGCTTCCGTCTTTATTCAAGGCGATCAGCGAGCCGTAGTGGACGCTCTCCACCAAGCCGTCGCGGGTCTGCTCGACGAGGGGGACGTGGTTGGGCGCTGCTTGGTGGGCCACTTTGGGGCTGGGCATGGTGTCCTTTGGGTGGTTCATTTGCTGAGGATCGTGTCCAGGGCCACGCTGACGGCCTGCAGGTGTTCAGCCATGGCTTTGCTCGCGGCCTGGGAATCGCCCGACTCGATGGCGTCGAGGATGGCGACGTGCTCTTCGTCGGAGCGGTGCTGGCGGTCGGCCACGAGGTTAAGGGTTTCGGACTGGTGGGCCAGGGCGTCGCGGATATCCTGGACGACGCTCGCGAACACGCGGTTGCCACTGGCGCGCGCGACGGCGGAGTGGAAGCTCGCGTCCAGGTTCACCCAGGCTTCGGGATCGTTTTCGTTGAGCATCTCCTGGACGATGTCCTTGAGGTGTTCGAGTTCCTCTTCTGTTCGCCTCTCGGCAGCCAGGCCAGCCGCCGGAATCTCGATGTGGGGACGTGCTTCGTTAAGATCGCGCGCGCTGTACTGGCCCAAGGTAAGGTCATTAGCAACCTTGTTGGCCACAATGAACGTGCCCTTGCCGGTCTTGGTGACTGTCAGGCCAAGGGTGTTGCAACTCCGCAGCGCCTCCCTGATGACCGAGCGGCTCACTCCGTACTGCGCCGCAAGCGTGGCTTCGGAACTCAGCTTGGTGCCGATGTCGAACTGCCCGCCCTCGATGGCTCGCCTGAGTGCCGCAAAGACCGCCTCAGCTGCGGAAATGCGGGAGATGGGGGTGGGCGTTGCGCGGCTTTGTTCTTGGCCTTGCTGTCCGGCTGTCCGGCTGTCTGACAGGTTCACGTTATCGAATATGGCACGGGTCACAAGGCACTGTCAACGCTGAAAGAACCGCTTCACGCTTTGGGCGTTTGGGGTGGCGTACGACGGCGGGTGGCAGGGTTTCGCTGGCGGGCTGCCATGGTGCCCGGTTCCGTCGGATAATGGCTGGCATGAGGGCCAGTCACCCCACTGCTGAGCGCTTACCCCGCATTACCGTCGAGGTGCCGGTGCTCGACGTCGAAGCGCCTTTGGAATCGCTCGGACGATACGTCGACTCCGTGCGAAAACCGGAGGGCCTCCACATGACGCTGTTGCACGTAGGCATCCTGGATCGGTTGGCTACAGATGTTGTTGCCTGGACAGGCGGGATTGCCAGCGCAGACGTCGTGATTCGGGAAGTCTCCAGTTGGCTGAGAGGACTGCCGGTGCTGGACGGATTCCTAGGCAAATCCGCGAAGCTGGTCACCCTGGGTGGCGGCCGTGTCAGCAGCTTGGAAGTCGAGGTTCCGCAAGCTGTTCATGACTACCAAACCCTGCTTGTCCAAGGGCTCCACGTACTTTTGGACGACCTCGGCCTGGACAACATCGACGACTTCATCCTGAGTTCGCCGGCACTCGGGTACAGGTCGCCCCGTTGGATACCGCATGTAGCCGTCGGCAGAGCCCGCACCAAGCACCAGGAACCCCTGGAGCTCGAAACTGTGGCTTTGGAGTTCGGTTCTTCGCGGATCAGGAACGAGGCATCGCTTCCGTCCGTTATTTAGGGCGACCCCTGTTCCCCGATGTGAGGTTTTCCATGCTGCCCCGCGCCCTCTTCCGTACTGTTGCCTTTGCCGAAGCCGTGACGTGGACGCTCTTGTTGATAGGGCTCTTCCTCAAATACGTCACGAAGACAACGGATGTTGGCGTCAGCATCGCGGGTGGCATCCACGGGTTTGTGTTCCTCTGCTACGCGTTTACGGCCGCCTTCATGTGGATCAACCAGAAGTGGCCTGCGGGCACCGGGCTTCTGGCCGTAACGTCTGCGGTGATCCCGTACGCCACGATCCCTGTTGAGAAATCACTCGATCGTCGTGGCCTGTTGCGTGGCGGATGGCGGCTTGCCGCTGGCGGAGAAGAGCCTGTTGGGGTGTTGGAGAAACTTCAGGCCTGGATCTTGGCCAAGCCGATTCTGGCCTTGGGTGTAGTGCTTGTTGGTGTGGCGGCCGTGTTCAGCTTCCTGCTATACATGGGGCCGCCGGATACGTGGTTCTCGTAGAGCTGCGTCGTCCGCTGTGACAAGCAAAGGCGGGGAGAACCTTTAGTAGTCGCCTGACAATCTCTCGGCGGCGAGTTGGAGGATCCAGTCAGGGGTTTGTTTGCCCAGCCCCCGATCTGTGATGATGCGGACGCGGGCAGCGGCAATTTGAACACCGCGATCGTATGAGGATGCCAGATGTTTGATGGGATATGTGGATTCTTGTTCCGCGGCTCCCTCGGCATGCATCCCTTGAGACTCCATTCTTTGCACTCCTCGTTAGTCGGGTTGTCTTCCCGCTTCGCTACCCTCCCGCCCTGAACCGGCCGAGGGGAGTTCGGGGCGAGTGTTTGATTCCATTTTGCTAGTGTCGTCACCCGGGTAATCGTGACGGCTGAAAGGTCTAAGGGCTGGCCCCTCGGCAACCCCCAGCGAATCGTCGGTTGCGCCTTCGATGATCTTCAGTTCCTCCGCGCCCGGAGGGCCCTGAGCGAGAACGGCTATGATCCGGAGGCCTGCCTGTGCCCGTCTCGGTTCGTCCGAAAGGATGCTGTCGAAGGCCCACTGGGCGCGACGCCACCATTCTGCCCGGTTATCAGCTGCAGTCTTCTGGCGGAGGGACTTCCATGCAATCCACCCCGCAATGCCGGCTGCTATCAAAGCAGCCAGAGGCGTCAGGCCTGCAAGGAATTGCCACCACTCGGCTGGAGCGCTGTGAAGGTTGACATCGATGGGCTTGGGAAGCGGTGGGATCACGCATCCACGCTATGAACAATCAACCTTGGTCGGAACTGCTTGGGAGCGTTATCTGGACAACTCCTGCGCTGGCCCGTGGCGCGGCCCTGCGGGTGTCTCTGTCTCGCATCAGGCCGGGCGGAGGTCCCGCACTGGTGTTCCTTCGCGACCTACTTTGGGCCCGGTTGGTGGGTCTTTCCCGCGTTCTGGGCGCGTTTGGGGGCCAATGTTGGTCGTGGCGGTACGGAG
>NZ_JBIVXL010000020.1:0-65676 GCF_044769225.1 Paenarthrobacter sp. NPDC090522 | reverse complement strand
GAACTCAACGACAGACCCCGCCAACGATTCGACTTCTGCACCCCAAATGAGATGATCAGAACCTTCCTGTTGCGATAACCGCTAGAAACCGCCCGTCGAGAACAACAACTACTGCCAGTCAGATGGGTGGTCAGGCGGCTGGGTGGTCAGGCGACGGCGGCCGCGGCGGGGCGCTCGGACTTGAGGCTCCTCCTGAGCTGGGGTGATGCGTCGATCTTGTCCTGCGCTGCCCGGAGGGCGCGGACTGCCACCTCCAAGGATGCCGGCGGCAAGGTGTAGGGCACGCGCATGTACTGTTCGAACGCGCCGCCCACCCCAAACCGCGGCCCTGCTGCCAAGCGGACACCGAAATCCGGTGCCAGGACCGTCAGGGCCGTGCTGCTCGGACTCGGCAGTCTGCACCATACTGTGAGTCCGCCGCGGGGCCGCTCCACCTCCCACTTGGGAAGATGCTCTGCCAGCAGTTCCATCAAAGCGGACCGGTTCTGCCGGAGTTCAGCCAGCCGGGCGTCCATCGGCTCGGAGTAGGCACCCACCAGGCGGGCGGCCGCCAGTTGCTCCACGATTGGACCGCCCAGGTCCATGGTGGTCCTGGTGGTCACCAGGCGGTTGATGACCGATTCCTCAGCACGGATCCACCCGGTGCGGAGGCCGGCCCAGTGGGACTTGCTCAGTGACCCGATGGAGACCACCGTAGAACTGAAAGATGCCATCGGTGCCGCAGTGACGCCGTCGAGGTTCAACCCCCGCAGCGTCTCATCCACCACCAGGACCGTCCCGGCCAAAGCTGCGGCCCGTGCCAGGCGGCGCCGCTGAAGGTCGGACATGATGCGGCCGGTGGGATTATGGAAGTCCGGGACGAGGTAGGCCATGGCCGGACGTTGCTGGTTCATGGCAGCCACCATGGCATCGATGTCCCATCCCGCCGCGGCTCCGGCGGCCGGCATCGCCACCGGAAGCGGGCGGCACCCGGTGGCCCGGATGGCGTCCAGGGCGTTCGGGTAGGAGGGGTGTTCCACCAGGACTTTGTCCTGTTTCCCTGCCAAGGTCTTCAGGACAATGTTCAGCGCGTGCTGCGCCCCGGACGTCACCAGGATCTGCTGGGCCGTGGTGGGAACGCCCTCGGCCGTGTACCTGTCCGCGATGGCCTGCCGGAGCGCAGGCACTCCAACGGCGTCGTAGCCAAAGCCAGGCAGAAGGGCGGGTAGTTCGGTCAGCGCATCGGCGAAGGCGCGGTGCACCACCTCGCCTGCTGCCGGCAGCGATGCGTAGGCCAGGTCCAGCAGTCCCTCCGGCGCCGCCAGCCCGGGCATGGTCACGGGCGAGCTGCGGTGCGGAATGCAGGTTCTGCCCCGGCTGCCTTGGCCTGCGGTCAGGAAACCCTGCTCCCGCAGGGTGGAGTACGCAGCGGTCACCGTGGTTCTGCTCAGGCCCAGTGTTTGGGCCAACGCCCTCTCGCTCGGCAGTGCGAGGTCCAGCGGGATTCGCCCGTCCATCACCAGTAAACGCACGACGTCGGCCAGCTCCCGGTAGGCGGGCAGGGCGCCGGAGTTCCAAGAGCCGAGGAGGCGGGTGAGCGCGGTGGGATTAAGTGAGCCTGTCACCAGTCCAGTATTTCAAACTGGCTATGGAATACAAGGCCAGTCTTTCGCGATCATGGTTTCATGATGACCCGAAGAATCACCCAACTCCTGATCGGCCTTGCGATGTATGGCATTTCCCTTGCCATGTTCATCCGCGCCGGACTCGGCCTGGACCCGTGGGACGTGTTCCACCAAGGTGTGTCCCAGAAGACCGGCTTCAGCATTGGGATCGTGGTTATCGCCGTCAGTTTCCTGGTGCTGCTTCTCTGGATTCCGCTGCGGCAGATGCCCGGCATCGGAACACTCGCGAACGCCGTGCTGGTGGGTTTGTTTGCCGATCTGGGCCTTTGGCTGATTCCCGCGTTCTCGCACCTCGGTGGCCAGATCGCCCTGCTGGCCGGGGCCGTGATCCTCAACGGTATTGCTTCCGCCTGCTACATCGGAGCCCGGCTGGGCCCGGGTGCGCGCGACGGCCTGATGACCGGGTTGGTGCGGCGGACGGGTTGGTCCGTTCGACTGGTCCGCACGGGGATCGAGGTTGTGGTCCTGGCGGTGGGGTGGCTGTTGGGTGGATCCGTGGGCGTGGGAACCGTGGTCTACGCGTTGGCGATTGGGCCGATCGTGCAGATATTGCTGCCCAGGTTCATCGTGCCGGAGAGGCCTGCGACGACGGCACCCACCGGGGAAACGCAACCCACCCTGGCGGCATAGCTACCTTCCGTAACGGGGCCGGGCAGCCCGTCCTGAAGCGCGTTGCCCGGAGATTGCGTTGCGGGACGGTCCGGCTGGTCCCGTCTCAGTTCCTTCCGCACCACGTGGCGCTGGCTGGCACTGTGGACAGAAATAGATGTCCCTTTCCTCGGTGCCGTCCGGTGCCGCAAGCAAGCCGTGCTGGATGGGCGTCGCGCACCGTCGGCACGGTTGGCGGGTCCGGCCATAGACCCAGTAGCCGGGCCGCATGGCGCGCGGGCCGAGGGTGGACCTGCGGCCGGGACCGAGGTTCTCTCCCAGGAGCCGTCTCGCATCGCGGACGATCTTCGCCAGATCCGGGACTTGGCCCACCGGCAGGGCAGGGTGAACGCCGGACAGGAAACAGGAATCGCAGCGGTAGATGTTCCCGATCCCGGCGAGGTTCCGCTGATTCAGCAGGGCGTAGCCGATGGGAACATCCGGCTCAGCCTGGAGCCGCCGCAAGGCCTCGGCTTCATCCCAGTCCGGCCCAAGGAGGTCCGGTCCAAGATGGCCTACGATCTTGTCTTCTTCGCCGGTAGGCACAACCTCGAGGATGCCCAGCGAGAATCCCACGGCATCGGCCACCGCTGTCCGCAGCACGCAACGCGCTGTGTGCCCGGGCCTGGTCCACCGGCCGCCAGGTGCGTAGACCATCCACGAACCCTCCATCTTCAAATGTGAATGGATGGTGAGGGCGCGTGGTTTCCGACTGGCCCCAGGTTCCGTATCCTCCGGACCCACCAGGCGCATCAGCAAATGTTTCCCGCGCGGCACAACCTCCGTCATGGTCCAGCCGGCAAGGTTCAGCGTGGCGAAGCGCGGCACGCGGAAATCCGAGGCCGTCACCACCTGGCCGGCAAGGGCTTGGTGGAGCTTATCGGCGGCGCGCCAGACGGAATCTCCCTCAGGCACGGATCCGCAGTCCCTTCGGCGTCGAGTAGGCGCCGGCCGCGGCGAGGGCGGCGGCGATAGGTGTTTCCAGGAGGTCGTGCCCGTTGACCTTCTCCATGAACAGCTTGTCCACGGCGCCTCGACGAACCACGCCCACCAGAGCCTCGGCAGCTACGGTGAGGGCGGAGTCGTCGTGGCTGAAGGTGAGCAGCGTTTTACCGCCGCGTTCGACGTAAAGGACCAACGCGCCGTCGACCATCACCACCAATGCCCCTGCCTTCCGTCCCGGCCGATGTCCCGAGCCGGCCTCGCCGGCCACCGTCGGCCAGGGAAGGGCGGCTCCATAGGGATTCGCAGGGTCGGTTGCCGCGAGGGCCAGCGCCGTCGGGTCTGGCTGGGCGATGCGGGCGTCCTCGGTGAAGGAGCGCAGCCGGTCAACGGTGGCGGGCACTGCGAACTGGGCTGCGCCGAGATGCTCAATAAAATACCCGCGGCGGCAGCGCCCGGCTTCCTCCAGCCGCGCGAGCACCTTGTACATGAGACCGAAGCCGCCCAGGATGTTCTCCGCCATCACCGAACCCCGCGTCACCACCCCGTAGCGGTCCAGGAGAAGCTCGGCGGTGCCGCGGGCGTGGATGGTTGGATCCAATTCCGGCAGGGGAAGGGCGGACCAGCGTCCGACGGCGAGTGGCGGCGTGGGCGCCTGGGCTGCCACTGATCCATAGCGGCCGCCGCTCAGCCCGGGTGATCCAAGGAGGCCCGCGCCGTGGCGGCCGAGTCGGCTCATGCGCGGCGCCCTGGCCCGGGGCGCCTTGGCCACTTGGCGATGGGCCGTCCGCCCGCCGGCGATCATGGCGCGCACCGGGGCAAAGGTGTCTCCGGTAACCCGTCCGGCCCAGACGAGGTCCCACAGGGCGGAAACCACGGCGTCGTCGCTCAGAACGGCATCCATGCCACCGGCAACCTCCGTGAGCTGCCGGAAGAAGTAGCCGCCGCCCGCACCCAGGTAGTCCATCAGGCGTTGCTGCGCGTCGCCGGGTTCAAACTCCGGCGACGGGTTGAGGGTGAGCTCGGCGGAATCGGCAACGTGCAGGCTGATCCAGCCGTCGTTGCCGGGCAGGGATCCGGCGCCGGACCACAAGAGTTCACCGGCTGCCATGAGTTCGTCCAGCATGGCGGGCTTGTAGTCGGCCACACGGCTGGCGAGGACCAGCGGCTCCCACGCCGAGGCTGGAACGGGGACACCTGACAATTGGTCCACGGCGGTGATGATGCCGTCCAGCCCGCGGAGTGCTTGGCTGCGTGACTTGCCGGGCGCCGTGACGTTTTGCCACGCAGGAAGGAAACGCCCGTAGGCCGCGGCATCGACGGGTTCCACTTCTGCCCTGAGCGCCGCCAGGGACCGTCGCCGGAGTTTCCGAAGGACTTCGGAATCGCACCATTCGCTGGACGGGGGAGCCTCGAGGCTGATGACGTCAGGATCAGGTGCTTGCGTTTCGGGCGCTGTGGCGTGCGGACGGAATTCGCCTTCCACCACGCGGCCATCGGCGGCGAGCCGTTTCAGCGCGGTATTGACCACCGCAACCCCGAGGCCCAGCCGCGTTGCTGCCTCGGACGCCGTGAACGGCCCGTGCGTGCGTGCATACCGGGAAACGAGGTCGCCCAAGGGATCGTTCACCGGTTCGATGAACGCCAGCGGCACACCCATCGGCAGGGGCACCCCGATGGCGTCGCGCAGCCGGGCAGCGTCCTCCACCGCAGCAAAACGTTCGACGCCGCCAATGGTCACCTTGAGTGCGCGGTTGGCTTTCTGGAGTGCCTGGAGATGGGATCCGGCCTCGGCGGTGGTTGCGGAGGCGGGCACGTCCTGGTCAATGGAGGGCTGGTCCGTGGCGTGCTCCGGCGAGGTGAGTGCGGCCCCCTCAGTGGCAGGTGCTGCCCCGGCGGCCGGAGTCTGTTCGGACCCAGGCGCCACGGCCTGCAAACGCTCAGCCACTTCATCCACGGCAAGGGGGCCAAGCAACCGCAGCAGGTCCGCCACGCCTTCCATCCCCTTGACGCGGCGGTCAGGGACCAGCCGTTGCAGTTCGCGTTCCGTGGTGTCGATGACCTTGGCGTCCAGGAGTTCGCGCAGTTCCACGCGTCCCAGGAGCTCGTTGAGGAGCGTGGAATCCAGGGCAAGCGCTGCGGCCCGGCGCTCGGCAAGGGGCGAATCGCCTTCGTAGAGGAACTGGGCCACATAACCGAACAACAAGGACTTGGCGAAGGGGGAGGGCTGCTGCGTGGTGGTCTGGACGATCCGGAGTTCGCGGCGCTCAACGGACGCGGCGATGTCCTTCAACGCAGGAAGGTCGTAGACATCCTGCAGGCATTCCCGCACCGTTTCGAGGACGATGGGGAACGCAGGGTACTTCTTGGCCACGTCCAGCAACTGCGCCGAGCGTTGGCGTTGCTGCCAGAGTGGTTGGCGTTTGGTGGGGTTCTGCCGCGGCAGCAGCAAGGCCCGGGCAGCGCATTCGCGGAAACGGGAGGCGAACAGGGCGCTGCCGCCAACCTCTGCGGTAACGATCTGTTCGAGCTCTTCGGGGTCGAAGAGGAAAAGTTCCGCGCCGGGCGGTTCGTCTTCCATCATGGGGACGCGAAGGACGATGCCATCGTCCGCCGCCATGGCCGAGCCGTCCAGGCCATAGCGTTGCTGGAGGCGCTGGCCCACCGCGAGGGCCCAGGGCGCGTGGACCGGCATGCCGAAGGGACTGTGCAGGACCACCCGCCAGTCGCCGAGTTCATCATGGAAGCGTTCCACCACCAGGGTGCGGTCGCTCGGGACGACTTCCGTGGCCTGTTTCTGCTCGTCCAGGTATTGGATCAGGTTGTTGGCCGCGAAGGCATCCAAACCGCTGGCCTGGCACCGTTCCATGGCCGGAGCAGGGTCGGCGGCGGAGAGCTCCCTGATGAAAGCACCGAGTGCCCGGCCAAGGTCCACGGGGCGGCCCAGCGAGTCGCCTTTCCAGAAGGGAAGTTTCCCGGGCTGGCCGAAGGCGGGGGAGACCAGCACGCGGTCGTGGGTGATGTCTTCGATTTTCCAGCTGGTGGCGCCCAGCGCGAAGATGTCTCCTACGCGGGACTCGTAGACCATTTCCTCATCGAGTTCGCCTACCCGACGGCCTCCCTTGGCGGCGCGCGCCGAAGAGCTGGGACCATCGCCGTCGCCGCCGCCCGAAGAGCCCGTTCCCTCGACCTCTGTACCGATGATGTAGACGCCGAACAGCCCCCTGTCCGGGATGGTTCCGCCGGAGGTGACGGCCAGGCGCTGGGAGCCGGGCCGTCCTTCGATGGTTCCGGCATGCCTGTCCCACACGATGCGTGGCCGGAGCTCGGCGAATTCATCCGAAGGGTACCTGCCGGCCAGGAGATCCAACGTGGCCTCGAACGCCGAGCGCGGCAGGCTGGCAAAGGGTGCTGACCGGCGGACCGTGCTGAACCACTCTTCGACGTCGATGCTGCCCAGCGCCGTGGCTGCCACGGTCTGTTGCGCCAGGATGTCCAAGGGATTGGTGGGTATGCTGAGCCGCTCAATCTGGCCGCTGAGCATGCGCTCCACGGTGACGCTGGTGTGCAGCAGGTCCGCCCGGTGCTTCGGGAAGAGGACGCCTTCGGAGATCTCACCCACCTGGTGTCCCGCACGGCCTACGCGCTGCAGGCCGCTGGCCACGGACGGCGGCGACTCCACCTGGATAACCAAATCCACGGCGCCCATGTCGATGCCCAGTTCAAGCGAGGACGTAGCAACCACGCAGCGCAGCCTGCCGGATTTCAGGTCATCTTCGATCAGGGCGCGCTGGTCCTTGGACACGGAGCCGTGATGTGCCCTTGCCAGGACGGGATCGGCGCCGCTGGTGCTTCCGGCTTGGGCCATCATGTGTGCCGGCGTAGCCGTGGACGTGGGGGACTTCGCGGAGTCTCCGCCCGGCGATGCGACGGCGGACGCCGCGGAACCCGGCGCGGTGTCCCACTGGCCCGAACCGCCCTGCCCGGGAGACTCGTCCCAGGCGGATCCAGCCTCGGCCATCAACTGCCGCTCGGCGTAGATCTCGTTGAGCCGGGCGGTCAGGCGCTCGGCGAGGCGACGGGAATTGGCGAACACGATGGTGGATTGCTTGGAAAGGACGAGATCCACGATCTGTTCCTCCACGTGCGGCCAAATGGAGGCCTGTGGCTGCAGCCCTGATGCGGGGCCCGAGTCGAACGCCCCGGAAGCACCCTGCAGGTCCGACATGTCCTCCACAGGTACGGTGACGGTGAGGTTCCAGTTCTTCTTGGACGGCGGAGCCACGATCTCGACGGGAGCCTGGCCGGCCAGGAACTGTGCAACGAGTTCACGGGGCTGCACCGTTGCCGAAAGCCCGATGCGCTGGGCCGGCTTGGGCAGCAGAGCGTCGAGCCGCTCCAAAGACACTGCGAGGTGGGTGCCACGCTTGGTGCCGGCCACAGCGTGGACCTCGTCGATGATGATGGTGTCCACTTCGCTCAACGTTTCCCGGGCACGGGACGTCAGCATGAGGAACAGGGACTCCGGGGTGGTGATGAGGATGTCCGGCGGGTTGGTCAACAGCGTGCGGCGATCCGCCGCCGTCGTATCCCCGGAGCGGACGCCCACCGTCACGAGGGGAGCCGGCAGCCCCAAACGCTTGGCGGTTTGCGTGATGCCGATCAGCGGCGAGCGGAGGTTGCGTTCCACGTCCACGCCCAGTGCCTTCAGGGGCGAGATATACAGGACGCGCGTCTTGGTTTTTGGCTTCCTGGGCCGCTTGCCCGCGGGGACCTCTTCCAAGCCGGGCAGAGTGTCCGTGGGTGTTGAATGCAGACGGTCCAAAGCCCACAGGAAGGCTGCGAGCGTTTTGCCCGAGCCGGTGGGAGCCACCACCAAGGCATGGGAACCGGAAGAGATTGCGTTCCATGCGCCATCTTGGGCAGGCGTGGGCTCGCTGAATGCGCCGAGGAACCATTCCCTGGTTGCCTGGCTGAAACGGCTGATGGCGCCGGAAGACGCCTGCTGCTTCTGCATTCCTCCATCATGCCCCACGGCACGGACAGAATAAGGTCCGGCAGAAGAAGCGCCAGATCATGCCCGGGCCGTGGGGCGGAGCTCAGACTGCCTGGAAAGCGGTGATGCTCAGGAGCTTGATGCCCGCGTTGCTGCAGGCATCGTGCGGTTCGGCGACGAACAGGGAGGCCGTATCTTCCGGCGGGTAGATCCGGTAGCCGGCCGCCGCAACCTTGGTGCAGTCGCCGTAGTTCCCGGCCTGGGTGTAACGGAGTTCGGCCCACGCCGCCTTGCCAGGTGCCAGCTCGATCTTGGTGACGGGGGTGGTTGTCTCACGCGTTGCGGGTTCGCCGATCGGTGCCCCGTTGGCGTCGGCCGTCAGGGAAACTCCGGCGAAGCCTTCAAGCGTGCAGGTGGCAGAACCGGAGTTGGTCAGGATCAGCTTCTCGTAGATGCTGCCCGCTGCGCCGCCACCCGTTGAGTCCGTGGTCGCCGTGAGGGAGGCCGCCTTGCACAACCCCGGACCTGCGGGAGCCGCGGATGTCGCGGAACCCGACGGCGAGGAGCTCGCGGAAGCGGAGGCCGAGGCGCTGGCCGAGGAGGATGCCGACGGCGAAGATGATGTAGGCGGGGCGCTGCTGCTCCCTGCAGGGCTGGGGCTGGGTCCACAGGCGGCAATAAGCAGCAGTGACGCGGCCGCCGTCGTCGTTAGAAGTCCGGTTTTGATGCGCTGAGTCCACATGGGCACCAGCCTTGCCGCGGCCGTGGCACGAGTCAATCGAGCCACGGCCGGGGCGGCGGATTGGCGCCCGGATCGTAATCTTTCAGGGCGCCTGGCCAGTTACTTGCTCGCCTTGGAGCGGCGGAAGAACGATGCCGCGCCCAGGACCAGGCCTGCGATACCGGCCAGCATGCCGGCCCAGCTGCGGGCCGTGGAGTCATCGTCGGTCACGGAGGATGCTTGCTCCGTGGACACCGTGGCAGCGGCGTGGTGATCGCCCGACGCGTCAGCGGCGGTGATGGCAACCGACGGGGCCGGCGACTTCAGGTCGTGCTCGTTCTGTCCATCCTTGGGAATTTCCGACCAGTCCGTCTGACCCTGCTCGCATGTCTGCAGCGTGGGGAAGTAGATGGTCTTGCCGGCAGCGTCCGGCAGCTTGACGGAAAGGACCAAAGCGTCGCGCAGGTGGGGATCCAGGGGCGTCTTGGCCGTGTAAACGATCTGGCTGGTCCGCTTGGTGATGGACGTGCCGTCGTCGAGCTTCCTGGGCTCGGCAAGCGTTTCAGTCACCTTCTCCACCGTCCAGTTGGGGTTGACCGTGGGCTGGGCATCGGTCAGTTCCTGGGGGAGGTTGATGGTGACCTTGGTGGTGGGGGACGTGTCGCAGCCGTGCGGGATGCCGAACGTCACCAGCGCGTACGAGTTGGCGGCGGTCTTGTCCGGCGTGGCGCCAACATGGGCGGACGCGCCGGCGAGTCCGGCCATCATCAAGGCGGCGGTGCCACCGGCCACGGCGGTAGCGGACAGGGTACGGCGGAGGGTGGAGTTTTTCATGGGATGGCCTTTCAGGGTGCGCCTGGAGACGGCGCGGGGTACGGGTTTGGGGCCCGTCACCATGGAAGGCTGGTGCCGGGCGGAACTAAGGACGGACGACGGCGGCCGGCGGGCCGCGGCGGCTGTCTTGCCTGAGGTTCCGCCAGGGGCGGGGGATGAAAACGTCAGGTGCACCGACGGCGACAGGCGTGGCACCGGCGTCGGGCTTGAAAAGCAACGACGGCAGGGTGACCAGCGGACGCAGCCACGCGGCCAGTTGCCACAACGCGTCTTCGCCCTTGGCGAGTACGGCCGCTGAAGCAACCGTTGCCATCACGTGCGCAATGAACATCAGGGCGCCGGCCGTGGTGCCAAGCTCGTGCAGGTGGGTGGCCGGATCCACGATGGGCGCCAGGCTCTCTGTCCCGGGGTGATGGCCCCCCGCAGGTGCTGCCGCGTCAATCGGAGCCAAAGAAGTGAAAGCCTGGTGCAACACCAACTGGCTTGCGCCCAGAAGCGCCGTCATGGCCGCGACATTCAGCTTGAAACGGGTTGCGAGTGTTGCCGCGAGCCCGGTCAGCGCGATCAGTGCCGCGAGTACCGGAGCCGTGGGGAGCACCCCGCCGCCAAGTACGTGCGCTCCCGCCGCCAGCAGGACGACCACCACGGAAAGTGCGCCGGACCGAAGGGCATGGAAGGGCGACCGGGGCTGCGAAGTGCGCACGTAGTCCTCCCTTTGTTCGCCGGCCGGGTTGGCAACGGCTTTGATTCTATCGGGACTTCGTTGCCGTGCCGCCCTTGGATGGCTTCCTGGCCGACTCAGAGGCGACCGCCCGGGGACCGGCCGCGGCACTGGCGGCAATGGTGATGAGTGCTCCGAGGATCATGGCCGCGCCTTCGCCCGGTTGCAGGAGGTGCAGTTGCGAACCGATGGTCGCCGCTGCCACCGGGACGCCCAGTTGTGATGCCGAGAGGACTGCCAAGGGGAAGGGCTGCCCGAGCAGCCGCGCTGCGGAGTGGACAATGAGCGTGCCTGCCCCGAGGCAGTCGCCCAAGAGAATCATCTGGGGGTTGCTGCCGAGGTCGTTCACGTTCAGTGAGGCCCCAAGCCAGACGAAGAAGACCGGCCCAAGGAAGCCGTCGCTGACTGCGAACAGTTGATGGGCCAGGCGCCGCGGTTCGCCCACTGCCGCCACTGCCAGGCCGAACGAGAATCCCGCCAGCATCACCGACACGTGGCCCAGTACGGCCAAACCGGCCAAGGCGAACAACAAGGCCAACTGGATCCGCAGTTCCAGGGCGAACTTCCGGTCCTCCGAAACGTCGTGCAGGCGCCCGCGCGTGCCGCTGCGCTCGAAGGCGCGGAGTACGAAGAACAGCGCCACGGCGCAGGCCGCCACCGCTGCCGCCCCCAACGCCGCACGCCCGGCATTGGGCGGATCGACGGCGAGTGGCAGCGCCACGATGCAGGCAATATCGGCAATGGCCACCTGCGCCGTCATGGTCAGGACCTTTGGACCGCCGAGTTTCAACGAGTCCACGATCGGGAGCACCAGGGCTGCGGAGGAAGAGGCCAGCAGCACGATATACAGCGGCGCATGGCCCGTCCCGAATATGGCGGCTATACCGATCCCTGCGGCGACCGCCAAAGCAGCTGCCACTCCAGCCCTGGCTGCGCCACTGCCCAGCGCTGCCCGGATGGCCTTGTCACGGATGGGGACGTGCGTGCCGGCCACAAACATGATCAATGCGAAGCCAACGTCGGCCAGCAGCGTGAACGTGGGGTCGGCCGGATCCACGAGTTTCAGACCTGTGCGGCCTATCAGGATTCCTGCCAGGAGCTGGCCAAGGACCACCGGCAAGTGCCACTTCCTGGGCAACGCCAACAGTGGCCCCAGAAGGGCCACGGCCGAGACCAGGGAGAGCTGAAGGAACGTCACCGGCTTTGGGTGCCTACGGGTTTGAGCGGAACGTCTGTGTTCGCATCCGGCAAGGTCAGCGTCCCTCCTGTTTGGGACTGCGGGTGAAAGTAGGTCCCGGCGGCGCCGGCACCCTGGCCGGGTCAGTGGTGGAACGACGACGGCGGAGCTCAAGTCCCAGGCTTTCCTCACCTCGCGCCATGGCCCAGTGGTGGTTGGCCGAGAAGGCCGGTTTGAGGAGCCAGCTCAATCTGCGCAAGAGGGGCTTCGCAGTGCTGACCCGCCAGTCATAGGTGATGACAACCTCCGGGCCGTCCGTCTCGAAGGTCCAACGGCCAGTTCCGTTGAGGTCGCCCTTGGCCGTGAGTGCGAAGCCGTGCAGGGTCACCGGCTCGGTGACCGTCAGCCTCCAACGCAGCGTGTAGGGCAGCCAACCCTTGGTATGGAGGTCGAAGGAGTTGCCGATGCCATCAGGGCTTCCTGTGCTCACCGGCGTGACCTCGAGGTAGACAGCCGGCCACCACTGTTTCAGGGTGCCCGCGTCTCCCAGGACATCCACGACTTCCTGCAGCGTTCCCGCCACGCGCCACACAGTGACGAACTCGTAGTCGGTGCTCTTGCCTGTCCTGCTGGTTGACCCGGCCATTGTTGCCTCCACCGTCCGTGCGGCTCCGAGGGTGTCCTTGTGGCATCCGTGAATAATGTACCGCCGGGCGGTGCTGGGAGTTAGATGCTGAAGCGCGGACGCGGCGATGTCGAGCCGAGATCCATCCTAAAAGTCTAGGGTTGTAAAAGTTATGGGTTTTGAATAGGCTGGCTGGTTTTGCTGAAGAACACTTAGGAGGAAGTCGTTGAGCCCCAGAACTCTCAAAGAGCAGCTCGAAGCACGCCCCGTGGATGCTGCACGAGTAAACGAACTTGCCGAGGAGATGCGGCGTGAAGTTCGCGCCTATCGGCTTGCCGAAATCAGGACTCGCCTGCAGGTTTCCCAGGTTGCTTTGGCGCGGGAAGCCCACATTAGTCAGAATCGCGTCTCGCAGATTGAGCGAGGCAACATCGAACATACGCAAATCGACACGCTGCGCAAGTACATCGAAGCCCTCGGTGGAACAGTCGAAGTAACCGCGCGTTTTGGATCCGAACGGTTCGACCTCGTGTCGTGACGCCGTTTTGAGGCCTACCTGAGTTGGGTAGGCCTCCCCATGCCCTCCGCGGGTGGCGCTGGGTTAGCATGGAGCCGAAATTCTCCATCGAAAGGATTTACCCATGCGGAAAACAACCCGACGCATCACGTTGGCGCTCACGTCTGTGGCGGCCAGCCTTGTCCTCGGCGGCACGCTGAGCGTCGCTGCTCCCGCACCGGCCGAGGCCGCGGGACGTTGCGTTGACTACAACTACAGTTACGGCGGGTACTCCAGCTGTGTCGGCAACATCCAGACCCTGCTGAACGCCTTCCGTACGCGGATTGGCTCTCCGTATGGGACCCTCTCCGTGGACAACTCCTACGGCCCGGCCACCCGCAACGCTGTTATCGGATTCCAGCGCTATTGGGGTCTCCAGGCCGACGGCATTGTTGGCCCGCGGACGTGGAACATTCTGTGCGCGCCGCAGATGGGACCCGGCCCGATCAGTTGGTACCCGTACTCCGCCGCGCGTGCATCGGGCTGCAACATCTAGCCCCTTCCACCTGTAAGATCCAGCGTCCCGGCGAAAGTCAGGCGAACGGCGCACCGCTGGTCGCGACGAGCATGCCATACTCCTTGGCGTCCAAGAGAAGGTGTTCATCCGACGGGTTGAGCATCATGCCGTAGACAGCGTGAACACCCTGATAGTCGAATTGGCAGAACTCCAGTGTTTGACGTACCGGGGCGAGGTACTCCTCGAGGCTCCTTCGGGCAACCCCTTCAGCGGTGTAAGTATCCAAGGTGCTGCCGACCGAAACAGCCAGCCAAGCCTTCTTGCCGTGCAACTGGGAGGCGGAGCCGTCCAGGGTAAAGGCGAAACCGTAGGTCAGCACGGCATCGAACCATGCCTTGACCAGCGGGGTAACGCTGTACCAGCACAACGGGAACTGCAGAATCACGGTGTCGTGCTCGCGAAGCAACTGCTGCTCGTGCGCGACATCGATGCTGAACTCCGGGTAGGCACGATACAGATCGTGGACGGTGACACTTTCCAAGTTTCCGATCTCGGTGAGTCGGGCAGCGTTGGCACGGGAATCCGCGAGGTTCGGGTGGGCAACAATGATCAGGGTTCGATGAGAGGTCAAAGCATTTCCGTTTCCAAGCCGAATGAGTAACTACATGGACAGCTAAGTCGGCCAGCGGTCCTGAGCGCTTTCTCTGGCGCCAGATTGACGGCTTTGTTCCACCGACGGCAGCCGGGATGGTGGATTATCACGCGCGCCGACGGTTCCGACCAAGCACGATCGTTTGTTCCTCAGGCCGTTTGCGCTTTGCTTGAAACGAGTGCGCTGGGTGCGTTTTGGCCCGGAGAGATACTGCGGTGGACGTCGATGAACGCCCGCGAAGCTTTGCTACACTGCTGGGGACTCAGCAGGTGGTTCCAGCGGATGCACCCGGCGCCGAGCGCGTCTGGGTACCCACCGGGGCCGCCGGTCAGGCCGTTTGGCACTGGCTTTTCAATTCGCGGGAACACCAAATCCAGTGAGGTGCTCCCAACTCGGGATCCTAGGAAAACGGTGTCGCGTACAGTGCTGAGGGTTTCTGGCCGTAGCTGGTCAGGTGGCCGTACTTTTGAGTCAATGGCGTCCAGTGTCGACGAGTTGGACCTTCGTATTGTTCACGCCCTGCGGATAGACGGCCGTGTGCCGTTCAGTCGCATTGCTGAGGTTTTGGACGTCTCCACACAGACCGTTGCCCGTCGTTTCCGGCGGCTGAGCAGGGAAGTCTCCCTCCGCGTCGTTGGCGTCGTGAATCCGCAGAGGTCGTCACGCGAGAAGTGGATTCTTAGACTCTCTACCCGTCCGAACAGCGCTCAAAATGTGGCCGAAAACCTCGCCCGGCGCGGCGACACGATGTGGGTGCGACGTATGTCCGGGGGACAAGAAATTTGTCTTGTGACTGTCGCGAGTACCGACGAGCACCAGGCTCTGCTGTTCCGCGACATCCCACGAACGTCCAGCATCACCGACGTATCGGCGCACCGCTTGCTGCACACCTATCTTGGTGGTCCCACTGCATGGCAGGGTCACAGGACTGCGCTAACGAGCCGGCAGCAGGAGCACCTGGCCCAAGAATCTGACGCGTTGGGTAGCGTCGATAAATCAGGGGAAGTCCTTGCGCCGGACGTGGCGGACTGGGAGATCCTGCTCGGATTACAGCGAAACGGACGAATGAGCTTCGCGGATCTGGCCGCCGAGACCGGCCTGTCGGTGTCGACTGTGATGCGGCGAATCGATGCCCTGCGGTTGGGCGGCATTCTCTCCTTTGACGTCGAGATCGGAGCCGAGGTGTACGGCATCACTACGCAAGCTCTGCTCTGGATGTCGGTGGCTCCCGCTCACTTGAACCAGGTAGCAAGAACTCTCATGCGGCAGAACGAGATAGCCTTTCTGGCCTCCACCACGGGCACAAGCAATCTGGTGGCCCTGGCTCTGTGCAGAACCCCGAATGACCTGCACGAGTACTTGGCAAACGGACTGAGCTCTCTGGACATAATCCATACTGTCGAGACGAGCCCTGTCCAAGAGACCTTGAAAACCTGCAGCCCCATGCTGCGCGCTTTTCCGGGGCAGCGGTAACTCCTTTTCAGTTGAGCGCGAGGCCATCACGGCTTGGGCGGGTGAGTTTTCCACAGCTCACGGAAAGTGGTTTCGCGCTTCGATGGAACTCCCGGCAGATTGTTAGCGACACACAATCCCCGCTTTGGCGCATCTCGTTATGCGTCGAAAGGAATTCCATGAGCCACGATCAGCCAAAGCCCACTCCGCCGCCGGGCTACCAGCCGCCCCCGGATTACCAGCAACCGCCTGGCTACCAGCCCCCGGGCGGCTACCAGCCCCCGCCCGCGTACCAGGGCGGCGGACAGCCCTTTCAGGCACCTCCGGGATTTGAGCCAAACATTCAGCCTCCGGCCGTGTCTGACAAGACGTTCCTCGTGACGTGGCTCCTTTCCCTCTTCCTGGGCGGGCTCGGGGCGGACCGCTTCTATCTCGGAAAGATCGGCACTGGTATCGCCAAGTTGCTGACTCTCGGGGGCTTGGGTATCTGGGCTCTCGTGGACCTCGCCTTCACGCTGCTCAACCTGCAGACTGACAAGGAGGGGCGCAAGCTGGCGGCATATGACCAGCACAAACTTGTCGCCCTCATCGTTTCGGTGGTGCTGGTGGCCGGTGGCCTCTTTGCCGGTGTGGCCCGGACTGCCTCAGCGTTAGCGGATGCCATGGATCCTCCCACTGTTTCTGAAGAGCGCGAACCGCTCGCCAAACCTCTTCCCACCACCTCCAGCGCTCCCAAGACCAAGACCAATAGCCGCGGCAACCTTGAAATGGCTCTAGGTGATGTGGGGACACTCAATGACCGCGGCGGAAAGGGCGCAGTCCAGGTCAAGTTCATTGTCAACAGCATCAAGCCCGTGACCTGTACCAGGCCGTATGCCAGAGCCGCAGAGAACGGCAAACTCCTGGCCGTGGACATCAGCGCTGAAACTACGCCGGAGTTGGCCAACGCTGTGATTCCAAGGTTCGACCTGAGCGGCTACGACTTCAAGTTCATCGGTAAGGATGGCAAGACCTTCAACGGTTCCCTGAGCGGACCTGCAACCTATTCGTGCCTTGACGATTCCGAGACGTTTCCCATCTCCGGGATGGGTCCGGGGGAGAAAGCGGACGGCGTGGTGATCATTGATGTGCCCGCGTCATCGGGAACCCTCATCCTCAAGCCGGCCCTTTCCGGCGGGTTTGAGTACAAGTTCTAGCCAAAGCGAAAGGCCCCGGTTCCCTTCAAACAAAGGGAACCGGGGCCTTTCCATGTGGCGGTGACGGTGGGATTTGAACCCACGTTGGCTTTTACACCAAACAACATTTCGAGTGTTGCACCTTCGGCCGCTCGGACACGTCACCAACTGAAATAGGGTACCGGAGGTGGGCGCCGTTCCCCAAAACGGGGCCGCAAGAGTGCCGCAGGACACAGGCCAACTTCCGTCCGGGGCACCCCGGCGATAGATTCATAAGTATCATGACTATCTCCGAAGAGCGCACAGCCCCAAACGAGGCCACAGCCTACTGGGTCACCAGGTCCGGATACGGTGAGCTGCGTCCGGAAACGCTGCCAACGCCGCATGAGGACGAGGCCCTGGTACGGACCCTCTACTCAGGGGTCAGCCGCGGTACGGAGCGCGTGGTCCATGAGGGACGTGTCCCAAAAAGAGTGGCTGAACGCATGCACGCCCCGCACCAAGAGGGCGATTTCCCGGGGCCGGTGAAGTACGGCTATTTGAACGTCGGCGTCGTGGAAGCGGGGCCACAGGAGTGGCTGGGCAAGACCGTGTTCAGCCTGCACCCGCACCAGGACTACTACGTGGTCCCTATCAGCCAGCTCACGGCCGTGCCCACGGAGGTGCCCGCCCGTCGAGCGGTCCTGACCGGCATCGTGGAGGTGGCCGTCAACGCACTGTGGGAAGCCGGGCCGCGCCTGGGCGACCGGGTCGCCGTCGTCGGTGGTGGCCTGGTGGGCGGCGCCTTGGCGACGCTCCTGCGGAAGTACCCGCTGGGTCGACTGCAGTTGGTGGACGCCGACCCGGCCAAGCAAGAGCTTGCTCAGACACTTGGTATCGACTTCGCAGAACCGCACGAAGCCAAGAACGACTGCGACATCGTCTTTCACTGCTCCGCTACCGACGCCGGCCTCAAGCTCAGCCTCCAGCTTGCCGGGGACGATTCCGACGTCATTGAGCTTTCCTGGTTCGCGGACAAGGAAGTCACCCTGCCGCTCGGCGAGGATTTCCATGCCCGCCGGCTCACCATCCGTTCCAGCCAAGTGGGCGAGGTGGCCATGCCTCGCCGCCACAGGCGCACCACCGCACAGCGACTGGAAACTGCGGTGGCTGCGCTGGAGGATCCACTGTTCGACACGTTCCTGACGAGTGAGTGCGTGTTCCGGAACCTGCCCGGCACGCTTGCAGATTTGTTGGAAAAGCCGGGTGGCTTTTGCCACGTGGTCGCCTATCCGAAGCCGGAGGAGTAAGACATGTTCAGCCTGACCGTCCGACGCCATTTCATGATCGCCCACAGCCTTCCCCGGGAAGCGTTCGGACCCGCGCAGGGCCTGCACGGGGCAACGTTCGTTGCCGAAGTCTCGTTCCGGCGCTCCAAGCTCAATGACGACGCCATTGTCTTGGACATCGGCGCTGCCGGGAGCATCCTCGATGACGTCCTGGCGGACTTGAATTACAAGAACCTGGACGAACACCCCGCTTTCACGGGCAAACTGTCCACCACGGAGGCCCTTGCCCAACACATCGCCGGGGCCGTGGCAGCCCGGATCACCGAAACCGCCGACGGCCGGGCGCTTGCCGGGATCGACGTAGTCCTCCGCGAGAACCCGGACGCGTGGGCGGGCTTCTCGCTGGAGCTCCCGGGCGACTGATGTGGACATCCGGCTCATCGTTCCCGGGAACGTACGCCACGGCTCGGGCGGCAACAAGTACAACGCCAAGCTCGCCGAGCACTTGGAGGCCCTGGGCGCCGCCGTCGAGACGGTGACGGTCGACGGCGGCTGGCCAGTGGGCAGCCCGGCGGACAGGCAGCGTTTCGCGGACGCGCTCGACGGCGGCACAACGGTAATTGCCGACGGCCTGGTAGCGAGCGGAGCGCCGGATGAGGTGGCCGCCGCTGTCGGTAACGGCACCAGGGTGTGGATCCTGTCCCATATGGCCCTCGCGGAGCATCCGACTCTTGAGGGGAAGGCGTTGGCCGCGGCTACCGGCGTGATCTGCCCCAGCAATCATGCTGCAGGAGAGCTGCGGGCCAGGCACGGCCGCTCTGGGACAGTTGTAGCGCGGCCCGGGGCCGAGACTGCCGGGGAAGCGAACGGGTCAGAGCCCCCGCATCTTGTTGCTGTCGCCGCCCTGTTACCCAACAAACAGCAGACCCTGATCGTGGAAGCGCTGGCCAGCCTCCAGGACCTGTCATGGACGGCCGCGCTGATCGGTTCGCACGACGCGGACCCGGCGTATGCCGCCGAGGTGGCCGCCGCCGTCGAACGTCACGGGCTCGAAGGCCGTCTTGCGGTCACCGGCGAGCTCACCGGGACACCCCTTGAGCGCCAATGGCTCGCGGCCGATTTGAGCCTCCTCGCCTCCACGTCCGAGTCGTTCGGGATGGTGGTGGTCGAGTCCCTGGCACACGGCGTGCCTGCGTTGGTGAAAGAGGGGACCGGGGCGGTGGAAGCACTGGGCAGCAGCGGCGCCGGGCAAGCCGTAAAGATCGCCGGCCCAGGAGACCTCGCCAAGGCCATCCGTGCCTGGCTCACTGACAAGTCGCTGAGGACCGAGTGGCGCCAGGTCGCCATGATGTCCCGCCACACGCTCCCCGGATGGGATGCCACGGCCCGAACAGTCCTGGATGCCCTCACCGCGGGCGCCTGAATAACAAGAAACCGTGGTCCACAATGGGGCCATGACACCCACTGTGCCCGCCGCAGCCACGCTCATCCCTGAACGGCTCCGCGCCTGGGCCTGGCACGCACAGGGCCTCGATGGATCCCTGCGAGGCAAGACCTCCGAGGAAGTCCTGGACCAGGCGGGCTGGGCCCGTTCGGTGGGCGGCGCCAATCCCTATCTGGGCCTGTTCGCCCGTGCCGGCATCACCAGGGAACAAGCTGATCGGGACGTTGCGGCCCTCAGGATCCACGAACTGCCCGTAGCCCGCGGCTGCACCTACGTCTTGGGCCAAAACGACTATGGCTGGGGCCTGCAGGTGGGCCGGGATGCTGCGTTGGCCTCGTTCAAGGTTCTTGCGCGACTCGGTGTTGAGCGTGGCGAAATCGCCCTCCTGGAAGACGAAGTGGAGCACGTCCTCAAGGAATCCAGCGCCCCCCATGGATCCCAAGCAGCTCAAGGACGAACTCGGCGATTCAGTCCGCAGCCTCGGCGACGAAGGCAAAAAGAAGGGAGCCTCCACCACACTGCCCACGGCCCTGGGTCTCCTCCAGGCCGACGGCCGTATCCGCCGCGTTCCCGTCAACGGCCGCCTTGACCAGCAGCGCTACGCCTACACTGCCTGGAGTCTGCCGCCCAGCGGAATGGACGACGACGGCGCCCGCCGCCTGCTGCTCGAGCGGTACTTGGGCTGGACTGGCGGAGCGACGCTGAAGCAGAGCCAGTGGTTTACGGCCTTCACGGTGGCACAAACCAAGGCTGCTTTGGCCGCCGTCGGCGCTGTGGAGGTGACCACGGCGGCCGGGGACGTGCTGTGGATGCTGCCCGCCGACGTCGAACGTTTGGCTGCTTTCGAGGAGCCACGCGAACAGCAGATCCACCTGCTCGCAGGCACCGACTCACTGGTCCTCCACAGGCGCAACTCGGCAGACCTGTTCGCCGACCAGGACAAAGGCAAGAAAGTGCTGGACACCACCCTGGCCCTCCAGGCCGACCTGCCGGACCATCCCATCCTGGACAGGGGGAGGACCATCGGGCTCTGGCAGTATGACCCGGGCAAGGAACGCATTGCGGTATGGACGTTCGAGCCGCCCACGCCTGCGGTGAGCCAGCGGATCGCCGAAGTGGAAGCGTGGATCCGGGACGAACTGGGTGATTTCAGGTCCTTCAGCCTGGATTCGCCGGCTTCGCGCCAGGTCCGGATCGACGCGTTGGACGCTGCTGCCGGACGCTGAAGCCTGCGGGTCGCAACGTCAGCCTGAGCCGTAGGGACGGGTGATCGCCTCCAAAAGGTGCCCATCCGGATCGCGGAAGTAGATGCCGCGGCCGCCGTCGTTGTGGTTGATCTGGTGCGCGCGCGTCCGGGAAGGGTCCGCCCAATAGTCAACGTGCTCGGCCGTGATCCGCAGGAAGATCTGGTCAAATTCCTTCTCAGAGACCAAGAAGGCGTAGTGCTGGGGCGAAACCTTGCCCTCAGCGCCAAGGAAGTCCAAGGTCACGCCGTTCTCCAGGGCAACCGTGACGAAGGACCACATGGTCTGCGGCTTGGGCAGTCCAAAGATGCGGGCCAGGAATTCCGCGGACCGGTGCTTGTCCGTGGCGTAGACGATGGTGTGGTTGAAGGTCACGGTCATGGCTTGCTCCCTTAGGATGCGGCAAACAACTCAGGCGGGGGAGCGGTGCTCCACTGCCGGTACGCGGTGCGCCGCGAAGAAGTCCTTCAACAGCACAGCGCATTCGTCCTCCCGCACGCCCGCGTAGACCTCAACCCAGTGGTTGAGGCGGCGCTCGCGGAGGATATCGAACACGGAGCCCACGGCCCCGGCTTTCTCGTCCCACGCTCCAAACACGACGCGCGGGATCCGGGCCAGGACGATCGCCCCGGCACACATGGCACACGGTTCAAGGGTGACAACCAGCGTGCAGTCTTCCAGGCGCCACCCGTCGCCGCCCTCACCCAACTCGAGCGCGTGCCGTTGCAGGGCCGCAGCCGCCTGGCGGATGGCGACAATCTCCGCGTGCGCGGTCGGGTCGCCGTGCGCCTCCCGTTCGTTGCGGCCGGAACCCAGCACACCGCCGTCGGGCCCTAAAACGACCGCACCAATCGGCACGTCGTCCGTTTCCAACGCCAGCCGTGCCTCATCCAGGGCAAGGCCCATCCAGGCAGTGTGTTCTGCGTGATACGGCTCGGTAGCGCTCATATCTCAATGATAGTTTTGGGGGATGCGCACACTCGTCGTGGACCACCCGCTGGTCGCTCACAAGCTCACCGTACTGCGGGACAAGAACACCCCTTCACCGGTCTTCCGGCAACTTACCGAAGAACTCGTCACCCTGCTGGCCTACGAGGCCACCCGCGAGGTCAAGACCCAGCCCGTCGAAATCGAGACGCCGGTCACCAAGACCATCGGCACGGCCTTCACCAAGCCCACCCCGCTGGTGGTTCCCATCCTCCGCGCCGGGCTCGGCATGCTCGAGGGCATGACCAAGCTGGTCCCCACAGCCGAGGTCGGATTCCTGGGCATGGCCCGTGACGAGGAAACCCTGGACATCATCACCTACGCCGAGCGCCTGCCGGAGGACCTTACAGGCCGTCAGGTCTTCGTCCTGGACCCCATGCTTGCCACCGGCGGCACCCTGCGCGAGGCCATCAAGTTCCTCTTCAAGCGCGGAGCCTCGGACGTCACGTGCATCTGCCTGCTGGCCGCCCCCGAGGGCCTGTCCAAGCTGGAAGAGGAACTCGCGGACAAGAACGTGAAGATCGTCCTCGCTTCGATCGACGAGAAACTCAACGAGAAGTCGTACATCGTCCCGGGCCTGGGCGACGCGGGCGACCGCTTGTACGGCATCGCGGGCTAACCGCGCCACCCCTACCGCTTTCCACCGTGCCCCGTTAGCCTGTGGCGCATGGACTGGAAACTTGAATTGGTGTTTGTCCCTGTGTCCGACGTGGATCGTGCGAAGGATTTCTACGTCAACAAGGTCGGTTTCAACGCCGACTTCGATGAGCGTCCCATGGACGGCATCCGCTTTGTCCAACTCACTCCGCCCGGCTCGGCCTGCTCCATCGCCATCGGGGAGGGCCTGTCCGATGCCCCTCCGGGGACCGCGCCCTCCCTCCAAATCGTGGTCAGCGACATCAACAAGGCACACGAACACCTCAAGTCCAACGGCGTCGACGTCAGCGATATCGACATCCAGGACTGGGGCCACTTTGTGTACTTCGCCGACCCTGACGGCAATAAATGGGCGATTCAGTACATCCCGCACCGTCAGGACGGCTAGTCACTGTCCCAACGGACAGGTCACCAAACACGCACTGTGCGGCAGGATGGAAACATGACCCTTCCTGCCGCACAGTCCCTGCCTACCCAGCCCCAGGCGCTCACGGTCCGCGCCGTCCTCTTCGACATGGACGGCACCTTGGTGGATTCCACGGCAATTGTCGAGCAAGTGTGGCTTGAGTTCGCTGAACGCTATGGCCTGGACTACGACGAAATCCTGCGGACCTCCCACGGCGTCCAAGCCGGTGACACGGTCCGCCGGTACGCCCCGGCGGGCGCCGACGTCGTTGCCCTCACTGCCGAGCTGGGCGAGATGGAACGCAACCGTACCGACGGCATCATCGCGCTGCCCGGCGCCGAAGCGCTGCTCCAAGCACTCCCGGACGACGCCATCGCCCTGGTCACCTCCGCGGACCGCATCCTCGCGGACATCCGCATGCAGGCTGCCGGACTCACCATGCCAACGACGGCGGTCACCGCCGAGAAGGTCACGCGCGGCAAACCACACCCGGAGGGATACCTCAAAGCCGCCGCGCTGCTCGGCGCGGAACCGGCCGACGTCGTGGTTTTCGAAGACGCACCGGCAGGCATTGCTGCCGCCCGCGCAGCCGGCATGCGCACCGTCGTGGTGGGCGACGCCGGCGGTGAGCTGGAACCCGGCATGTGGCGGATTCCCAACTACTCCGCGGTGACGGTCAAGGCCGTCAAGCACGACGACGGCGGCCACCTCATCACCCTCACGCTCTAGCCCTGTTCGCTGGGGCAGCGCCGGAGTAGGCTGTGCCCATGTCTGCGCTGCCGGAGGCATACGGTGCTGCCTTGGAGCGTGCCATGGTGCACGCTACCGATTGGCTCGCCTCAGTGCCCACACGTCCAGTCCGTCCCCAGTACGACGCCGACCAGGTCGCCTCGAGCCTCCTGCCGCGTCTTCCCGATGAGGCCACCGAAGCGGCCGACGTTGTGGATGAGCTTGCGTCGTTGGCCGAACCCGGATTGATGGCCATCCAGTCCGGACGATTCTTTGGCTGGGTCATGGGGGGAACCCTGCCCGCAGCCATGGCGGCGGACTGGTTGGTGTCCGCCTGGGACCAGAACACGGGACTTCGTTTCGCGACTCCGGCCGCGGCCGCGATCGAGGAGTCGGCCGCGGCCTGGTTGCTGGACCTGCTGCACCTGCCCGCAACAGCCGACGTCGGCTTCACCACGGGAGCCACGACAGCCAACTTTGTGGGGCTCGCAGCGGGACGCCAGTACCTCATGGACCAGGCCGGTTGGGACCTGGAGGGCCTGGGGCTGTCCGGTGCTCCCCGGATAACGGTGTTCGCCGGAAGGGAACGCCACGCGGCTGTTGACCTGGCCCTGCGCTACCTCGGTCTGGGGGCGTGCGTGCCAGTGGACGCTGACGCGGAGGGCCGGATCCTCCCGGATGCGTTGGCCGAGGCCATGGAACAGCAGCCGGGGCCCTCATTGGTGGCGCTGCAGGCAGGAAACCTGCATTCGGGGGCGTTCGACCCCATGAAGGAGGCCATCGCGGTGGCACATGACCGCGGTGCCTGGGTCCACGTTGATGGAGCCTTCGGGCTGTGGGCTGCCGTGAGTCCCGTGCTGCGGCAGCGGTTGGCCGGCGTTGAGCTCGCTGATTCCTGGGCCACGGACGCGCACAAGACCCTCAACGTGCCCTATGACTGTGGCCTGGCGATCGTTTCCAGTCCGGAGGCCATGAGGCGGGCCTTCAGCATCCACACGAGTTACTTCATCGCTACGGACGCGGGCCCGGGAGACCCGTTTGAGAAGGTGCCCGAGTTATCCCGCCGCGCCCGGGGTATCCCGGTGTGGGCCGCACTTCGCCAACTGGGCCGCAACGGCGTGATTGCCATGGTGGAGGGGCTGGCCGCTAACGCCCGAGCGCTGGCCAAGGGGCTGGCTGCGATTCCCGGCGTCGAGGTTTTGAACGACGTCGTGTTCACGCAAGTGTCCGTCAGCTTCGGCAGTGACGACCGGACACGCCGCGTGACCCAGCGGCTCATGGCCGAGGGCGCGGTGTGGATGTCCGGATCGTCGTGGAGGGGCCGGGACATCCTCCGGATCTCGGTCAGCAATTGGTCCACGAATGCGGACGACGTCGAGACGTCCGTGGAGGCCGTCCGACGAGCCCTTGAAGCGGAACCGGAAGCGTAGGCAGAATCCGGGCACCCGTTCCCGCCTTGCGCGCCTTCGTTCGTTGGTGGCGCACCCTTTGCCGCCCGGCGCGCCCACGATTACGGTAGCGAACGGCGTCACGTGTCGCGACGGCCTGGAGTTAGCCGCGGGCTTTCTGCAGGTACTTCATGAGGCCGGTCATCTGCTCCGCGCTCCAAGGAAGGTCTGCGCTGATCGCTTGGCTGTTCTCCTGCCACGCCGCCCTCGCTGCAGCTTTGGTGTCTTCGGCAGCGTGGAACATGGACCCGATGCTGTCCCAGTTCCGGACCCATGTTTGGACGGCCGGATCGGACACGGGTGTCTCCGCCGCGACGAAAGCGAGGCCCTCTTGCACCAGACCGGCCCACTGTTCCTTGGCAGCCTCGATCTTTTCGGCACCCAGTTCGTTGCGCTTCCCGGCAAGTTGTTCCCGCTGCTCCGGGGTGAAGTGGTTCTCAAACACTGTGATCATCTCCAACGTGGTCATGAATTGTTCCGTGGTGGGCATGACGGGTCCGTCCATCCGGGCCAGCAGCTCGCCCAAACGATCCTCGAGCACGCGGACCTGGCGGGCGTGCTGCTGAACGTGGTCCAACTGCTGCTTCAGGAGCCCGCGAAGGGAAGCCACGTCATCCGTGCTGCCCAAGGCGTCGGCGATCGAAGCCAAAGGGAGCCCCAGCATCTGCAGTGCCTTGATCCGATAGAGCCGCCGGACGTCGTCCTCGCCATAGCGTCGATGCCCAGCCGATGTCCGCTCATTCGCGGTCAGCAGCCCGATCTGGTCGTAGTGGTGGAGTGTTCGAACGCTGACGCCGCACGCTGCGGCCAGTTCACCGATGCTCCACGGACCGTTGCCCTTTGTTCCCGTCATGGGAACCACGCTAAATCCTCACGTAACGTCAGGTGCAAGCTCGTTGTCGCACCAGTTTCCGCGCGGCGCCTCAGTTATTCGTTGGTGGCGCGCCCGTTTCCGCGCAGCGCACCCCGGATTACGGGTGCGTGCGGCGGGTAGGGGTGCGCTCGGTGCAAGCTCGTTGTCGCACCAGTTTCCGCGCGGCGCCTCAGTTGTTCGTTGGTGGCGCGCCCGTTTCCGCGCAGCGCACCCCGGATTACGGGTGCGTGCGGCGGTAAAGGTAGCGCCCGGCCTGGAGAGGTACGACTATCCCGGCAGCTCGTACACCGTGGTCCCTCCGATGGTGGTGGCCTGGTAGTTTGCTGCAACCCACGCTGCGATCTCACTGGAAGCGTCCGAGCCCCCGTTGCCCTGCATGAGTCGCCCGCCAATGAAGTAGTGGATCTTGCCGTCCGCAACGAGTTGCTGGAACTGCGCCAGCGTCGGCGAAGGATCGGTCCCGTTGAACCCGCCCACCGCCATCACCGGCAGTCCCGTGGCCAGTTGGTACCCGGCCGCGTTGTTGGAACCCACGACGGCGGCCGCCCAGGTGTAGTCGCTGGCGTCGGCTTTCAGGGCGCTCACCAACTCGGACGATGGCGTGGTGGCGCTAAGCAGCCCACCCATGCCGCCGCCTTGCCCGCCGCCACCGGCGAAGCCCTGGCCACCGGCACCTTGCTGTGCTGAACCCGCACCTGTGCCCTGTTGTGTGCTGGGCCTGCGAAAGCCCTGGGGCGCTGTGTTGCGGCCAAGGCCCGCTCCAAACCCTGCGGTGCCGGCTGGACCCGCGCTCACGATTGCCCCTGTATGGGGAACCGCGGCCGTGGCTACCGAGTAGGCCAGCGGACCGGTGAGCGACACGGCCACGGCGAGTCCCGCCGTCGTTCGTGCTGCCCACGACGATGTCCAGCGGCCGCTGAGTGCCACGACGGCAGCCAGCAGCACGGCCCCCACCAGAACAACCCAGCGCAGCCACGGGAGGAACGTCGGGGTGCGGCCAAGAAGGCTGAACGCCGTGGCGCCGGCGGCAAACACCGCCGCGCCAAGCAAAAGCGCCACGGGAAGCTGGGAGCGGCGTTGCCACAACAACACTCCACCGAGGCCTACCAACCCCGCAATTCCGGGAGCCAGCGCCACCGAGTAGTAGGGGTGGATGATGCCCTGCATGTAGCTGAACACCAGTCCGGTCACCAGGAGCCAGGACCCCCACACGATGACCGAAGCGCGGACGGAATCGGTCCGCGGAGCACGCCGTCCGAGCCAGAGCAACGCGCCACCGAGGATCAAGGCTGAGGGAATCAACCATGCGATCTGGCTGCCGAACTCCGTGCCGAACATGCGGAACAAACCAGGGGTGCCCCAACCGTTTCCGCCACCGCCCACGCTGCCGGTCTCGTCACCGTTGAGCCGGCCCAAGCCGTTGTAGCCGAAGGTCAGTTCAAGGATCGAGTTGTTCTGTGAGCCGCCGATGTAGGGCCGCAGGTTTTCCGGGACAAGCTCGACGGCGGCAATCCACCAACCAGCGGAAGCCACCATGGCGCCTCCCGCGGCCAGGAGATGGAGCAGGCGTCGGACGGGCCTGGGCCGGGCGGAGACGAGGTAGGCGAGCGCGAAACCAGGAACCACCAGGAGGACTTGGAGTTGCTTGGCCAGGAACCCGAAACCGAGGAACACGCCGGCGATGACCAGCCACCGCAGCTTGTTCTCCTGGATGGACCGGACCACGGCGTAGCCTGCGGCGGTCATGAGCAGCACCAACAAGGCGTCCGGGTTGTTGAATCGGAACATGAGCGTGGCCACCGGAGTGAGAGCCATGACGGCCGCGGCGAGCAGGCCCGCGTAGTGGGCTTCGCGAAGCTTGCCGGCGGCAGGTAGGGCTGCCCGGCGGACGGCGAGGTAAAGGATCCAGGCCGTGGCCACGCCCATCAGGGCCTGGGGAACCAGGATGCTCCACGAACTGAGTCCAAACAAGCGAACGGACAGGCCTGTGATCCAGAGGGCTGCTGGCGGTTTGTCCACCGTGATGGAGTTGGCGGCGTCCGAGGAGCCAAAGAACCACGCGGTCCAGTCCTGGGAACCTGCCTGGGCCGCGGCGGAGTAGAACGCGTTGGCCCAGCCGGAGGCTCCCAGCCCCCAGAGGTAGAGGATTGCGGTTCCCAGGAGGACGGCACCCAGCTCGAGACGGTTCCGAAGGAGTCCCGTGGTCCTGGCGGCAGAGCCCTTGGCCCGGCGTGTTCCTCGCCTGCGGAATACTGAGCGACGGGTTGCGCTCGCCGGAGGGTCCTGCTGGAGGGCGTCCGTGCGTGGTTTGAAGTACGTTGTCACGGTCAGTTCACCAGCCTGTAGACGGTGGTGTTGCCCACGGTTTGTGCTTCATAGTTCGCTGCTACCCATGCGGCCACTTCCGAGTTGCCACCCCGGCCGCCACCGCCCATGCCGCCGCCGGAGATGAAGTAGCTGATCTGGCCCTTGTCCACCATGTCCTGGAACTGGGCGAGGGTGGGATAGGGGTCGCCGCCGTTCCAGCCACCCAGGGCGATGACGCTGGTGTTCGTGGCGAGTTCCAGGTCTGCCGCCTGGGTTGCTCCGGAGACGATCGCGGACCACTTGGTGGTGGTGGATTTCAGCAGGGCTGTCAGTTCGGCGTTGGCTGTGCCGCCCCCGGCTCCGCCTGCGCCTCCGAAGCCCCCGGCTCCAGGGAAGCCGCCTGCGGCCGCATCCTGAACTGTTCCGTCGGGAAGCGTGCTGCCCGAGGGCGCTTCGCCAAGACCGGTAGCTCCGCCCAGCCCGTTTTGGGCGTTGCCGAAGTCACGGTTGCGGCCGTCTGCTCCGGTCCGCGCGCCGAAGCCGCCACTGGCCGCACCGGCGGGTCCCGACGTCGGGATGGAGCCGGAGTGTGGAGTCGCCGCTGTGGCAACGGTCCAGGCACCGGTACCCAAACCACCGGCAAGCAGGGACACCACCACGACGGCGGCCGCGGGCAGGCGTCGGAGCATGCCCTTGGGTGCGGACGCACCGAGGCGGTCCACCCGGAGCAGCAGCGCGGCGGCCGCGAGGACGCCCAGGACTACGACGACGATCCGGAGCCATGGCAGCCACGTGGCGTCCCGTCCCAGCAGCACGGCCGACCAGAGGGAGCTACCCAGCACCACGACGGCAAGGATGATCCGCGCTGCCCAGGAATCGCGGCCACGCCACAGTTCAACGCAACCAATGCCGATCAGAGCGGCTATGGCCGGGGCCAGGGCCACAGCGTAGTAGGGGTGGACGATGCCGCTCATGAAGCTGAAGATGCCGGCAGTGACGATCAGCCAGCCGCCCCACATCAGCAGCGCAGCGCGGCTGCGTGAAGTCCGGATTTCGCGGCGCGTGAACCACAGTCCGGCCACCAACAGGATGAGGGCCGCCGGGAGCAGCCAGGAAACTTCTCCGCCGAAGCTGGTGCCGAACATGCGGCCCAAACCGGCCGAACCACCGAATCCGGCATTGCCGCCCATGCCTCCACCGCCCCCGGGCATGCCGCCACCGGCGCCACCTTCGCCCGATCCAGTGATGCGGCCCAGGCCGTTGTAGCCGAACGTGAGTTCAAGGAAGCTGTTGCCCTCCGACCCCGCCATGTAGGGGCGTGCCGAGGCGGGAGTCAGCTGGAAGATCGCAATGTACGTTCCCGCAACAGCCACGATTCCCGCTGCCGCTGCAAGCAGGTGCAGGATCCTGTTGCGGAACGAGGTGGGGGCTGCCCACAGGTAGGCGAGCGCCAACCCGGGAACAATCAGGAAGCCTTGGAGCATCTTGCTCAAGAAGGCCAACCCAACAACGGCACCCGCCGCGGCAAGCCACTTCCAGCCCGCCTTTTCGATGGCCCGCGTTGTCAGGTACGCGGCCAGCACCAGGCACAGCGTGAGCATGGCGTCCGGGTTGTTGAACCTGAACATCAGTGCTGCCACCGGGGTCAGAGCCAGCGCACCACCGGCGATGAGGCCCGCTGCGGGTCCCGCCACCCGCTTGACCGCCAGGTACAGAAGCCCGACGGCGGCCACTCCCATGAGTGCCTCCGGGACCAGCATGCTGGTGGGGGAGAAGCCGAAGATCCTGCCCACGAGCGCGGGAATCCAGAGGGAAGCCGGTGGCTTGTCCACGGTGATGGCGTTGCCGGCGTCGAGCGATCCGAAGAACAAGGCCGTCCAGTCCTTGGTGCCGGCCTGGATGGCGGCGGCGTAAAAGGAATTGCCGTAGCCCGTGGCCGCGAGGTTCCAGAGGTAGAGGAAGGCTGTCGCCACCAGGAGCCCGGCGGCGGAAGGACGGACCCAGCGAGCCTGCCGGCCGAAGACGATGCGGTGGAAGCGCGAGTGCCGGTGGTCCGTGGGCACGGGGTTGCCGGCTTCGGTTTCGGTTGCGCTGCTTGGCTGGAGGGCGGTGATCATTTCGCTGCCACCTCGTTGGTCTGGGCGGAGGCTGCCGTCTGAACTGCTTCAGCGGCTGGGACGGCGGCCGCGGCGGGTTTCGCGGGCGTCGCAGCTTGGGACGGCTTCCGGAAGACCCACAGGCGGAACAGCAGGAAGCGGGCTACTGTCGCGGTGAGGTTCGCCCCAACCACGGTGGCCACCTCAACCCAGCGGTCCGGCGTCGTGCTTCCATGCACCAGGGCGAGCGCGCCGGAGGTGAGCGCCAAGCCGATGCCAAAGACGATCAGCCCTTCGAAGTGGTGCCGTGCGTGGTTGCCGCCGTGGATGCCGAACGTGAAGCGCCGGTTGGCGGCGGTGTTGGCCACGGCGGTGATGATGAGCGCCAGGAAGTTGGCGAGCTGCGGGTCCATGAAACTGCGGCAGAACAGGAAAATCACCAGGTAGGCCACGGTGGACACAGCACCGATGAATCCGAAGCGAACCAGTTGCCCGAACAGGCTCGTCCGCGGCGTGGCCTCGGAGGTCCGTGAGGAAGCGGGGAGTGGTCCGCGCGCCAGGGCGGCACGAAGTTCGGGAACGGGGATGCGTCCGGTGACCAGGTCGCGCGTCAGGCGCGCCATTCCGCGCAGGTCGGCCAGTGCGGTACGTACGACGTCGACGCTTGAGTTGGGATCGTCGGTCCAGTCCACGGGGACTTCATGGACGCGGAGTCCGCAGCGTTCGGCGAGGACCAGCAGTTCGGTGTCGAAGAACCAGGCGTTGTCCAGCGTGTGCGGGAGGATCTGGTGGGCAACGTCCGCGCGGATGGCCTTGAAGCCGCACTGCGCGTCGGAGAACCGTGCACCCATGACGGTGTGCAGGAGGACGTTGTAGCTGCGGGACACGAATTCGCGCTTCGGCCCACGGACTACCCGGGAGTTGCGGGAGAGCCTCGTGCCGATGGCCAGGTCCGAGTGCCCGGAGATCAGGGGCGCCAGGAGCGGCGCCAAGGCGGCGAGGTCTGTGGAGAGATCCACGTCCATGTAGGCCAGAACGGGGGAAGGCGACGCGAGCCAGACCTGACGGAGGGCGTTGCCCCGGCCCTTTTCCTCGAAGCGCATGACGGCAATCTCGGGGAGTTCGCGGGCCAGTCGCTCGGCGATCTTCAGGGTGTTGTCCGTGCTTGCATTGTCCGCCACCGTGATGCGGAAGGAATGCGGGAAAGTGTCCACGAGGTGTCCGTGCAGGCGGCGCAGGCATTCCTCGAGGTCCGTTTCCTCGTTGTGGACGGGAACGGTGACGTCCAGGACGGGAACTGTGGTCCGGGTGTCCACGGGAGAGCGCCGCATCTGCCGGTGGGGCAAGGCAGGAGCGGCGGAGTGCCCCGCATGGGCGGGGCTCGGCAGCGCACTGGTGGCTGGATCTATGAGCGTCATGCATCCAGAGTGGATCCGCCGATTGTGAGGGCTTTAGGCGGAAGCTGTGACGGGACTGTGTAACTGTGGCGGCGTCTGGACAGGCGAAAAGCCGCCCCCGGTCCTGCCGTGCGCATCAGTTGGGGTTGATGCGCGCGGCGGGAACAGGAGCGGCTATCGGAAAGCCTGCGGGCTTAGTACCAGTTGTTGGCCAAGTGGAAGGCAAGGGCTGCGGACGGCGAACCGTAGCGTTCCTTGATGTAGTTCAGGCCCCACTTGATCTGGGTCTGGTAGTTGGTCTGCCAGTCGGCGCCGGCAGTAGCCATCTTGGAAGCCGGAAGCGACTGGACAATGCCGTATGCGCCGCTGGAAGCGTTGGTGGCCGTGGTGCGCCAGTTGGATTCCTTCTCCCACAGCGTGTTCAGGGCGGTCATTTCGCCCGGTCCCCAGCCGTAGCTGGCCAGGATGCTGGCAGCGTAGGCCTTGGCTGCGGCGGGATCGTCCACGGCCTTGGGCGCGGCAGCGGCGGCTGCAGCTGCTGCTGCTGCCTTGTCAGCGGCAGCCTTGGCGGCGGCGTCGGCAGCAGCTTTCTCGGCTGCGGCCTGTGCTGCAGCCGCCTGGTCTGCTGCGGCTTTGTCTGCGGCAGCCTTGTCTGCAGCTGCCTTGTCGGCGGCGGCCTTCTCGGCTGCAGCCTTTGCGGCCGCTGTCTGGTCCGCTGCGGCCTTGGCCGAAGCTGCACGATCCGCAGCAGCTTTTTCCGCAGCTGCGTCTGAGGCAGCGTTGGCGTTCGGGTCAGACTGTACGGCGGCCTGGGTCTGCGCTGCCTGGCTCAGTTCCGGCAGGTTGAACGCGGCGTTGGCGGCCTGTCCCAGCGAAGCGACGCCGAGTGCGGCGGCAACGACACCTGCTACGACCGACATGCGGTGGCCGGCCTTGCCCTGGCGTGCGGCGTTCTTCAGAACGGCCTGCGACTTGGTCAGGGGAGCATCGTTTTCGTCGCGGTGACGCGCGGAATGGCGCGTCTGATCCTTGAATTCAGACATGTGTGATTACCTCTCAGCGCCTGCGGAGTTAGCTGTCGGGTTCGGATGAGGTCATCCGGCCGCGCGCGTAGCTGCGGCTTCACCCCAAGGGCCGGCGCAATGCCTGGCCCGGAGACTCTGGGTCCCCCGTCTCTGCCTCGATGAGAACGGAACTCCGGGAAGTGGCAGAGCTCGGCGCATCCCGGGTGTGGGCCTCTTGGGGCGACCCACCCTTTCGACGGTACAGGAGGATTTTGCTTAAGTCACATTTAGGTAACAGAGATCACGACGCCGGTGCGTCGCCTTGCCGGTTTCGTTACACCTGTTCGCTGGTCACTGAGGGGAGGCGCAAGGCGAACTCCGTGCGCCCCGGTTTTGAGGTGACTTCGACGCTGCCACCGTGTGCTCCGACGATCGATTCGACAATCGACAGGCCCAGGCCCGACGTGCCCTCCGATCCCGAACGTGCCGCGTCGGCCCGGGCAAAACGGGAGAAGATGCGGCCCTGGAAATCCGCGGGAATACCGGGCCCGTTGTCCGTCACGGTGACCACTGCACTCCCGTCCGCGCTCAGCATGACGCCGGTGACCACAGTGGTGCCCGGATCGGTGTGCTTGCGGGCGTTGGACAGCAGGTTGGCCAGCACCTGATGAAGTTGCGTGCCGTCTCCACGGACCGTAATGGGCTCATCCGGAAGCTTGAGCTGCCACACGTGGTCCGGGGCCATGACTTTCTCGTCAGTCACGGTTTCAATGACCAACTGTGTCAGGTCCACGTCCGTGACCTTCAAAGGCTGCCCTTCATCCAATCGGGCCAGGAGCAGCAGGTCCTCCACCAAGGTGCTCATCCGCTCCGACTGGCTCTGGACGCGTGACAGCGACTTGCGGCCATCCTCGGTGAAATTCTCGGTCATCCGCAGCATCTCGGTGTAACCCCGGATGGCCGTAAGGGGCGTGCGGAGCTCGTGCGAGGCGTCGGCAACGAATTGCCGGACTTTGGTTTCACTTTCCTGCCTGGCTTCGAGGGCGCTGGCCACGTTGTTCAGCATCTGGTTGAGGGCGTAGCCCACGCTGCCTACCTCTGTTCCGGGGTGGGAAGCCGACGGGGGTACGCGCACCGCGAGGGCCACCTCGCCGGCGTCGAGGGGCAGGCGGGAAACCTTGGTGGCCACTTCGGACAGTTGCTCCAGTGGCCGCATGGTCCGCCGGATAATGACGGTTCCGGCCAGCCCAATCAATACCAAGCCACCGAGCGATACGAACACCATGGTCCAGACGAGGGACGCTTCGGTGCTTTGTTTGTCGGCGAGCGGCAGGCCAGTCACGATCACGTCCCCATAGGCCGTTTTGACGGCGACCAGGCGGTAGTCGCCGTTGGACAGTGATCGGTCAACGGGTCGGTTGTCCAAGGGAAGGTCCAGCAGGACCTGTTTGTCTTCGGCGGAGAGCGTTGCCCGGTTCCCTGAAGCGTCGATGAGCCCGGCGCTGCTGACGGTCGATCCGCTGATCCGCGCATTCAGGGTGCCGGCGCCCTGCCCGCGAGCTTCGAGGGGGTCCGGCCGGCCGTTCGGGTAGCTGGAGGGTGGCCTGCCAAAGTCGTTCGCGCGGCTGGACGCCTGCTCCAATTGCCGGTCCAGTTGCCGGTTGAACACCATGTCCATGGACGCATAGCTCACCACTCCCACCGCCCCGCAGATGGCAACGAGCAGCGCCATGGCTACGAGCACCAGGCGGGTCCGCAAATGCCAGGTGGATGGGTCCAGCCAGCTCCGCTGCGTCTTCCGGGCGACCCCTGAGAGTGTGGTCAAGGTTCAGTCCGCGGGCTTGATGACGTAGCCTGCGCCACGCACGGTGTGGATCATGGGCGGGTGGTTGGCCTCGATTTTCTTGCGCAGGTAGGAGATGTAGAGCTCCACGATGTTCGCCTGCCCGCCGAAGTCGTAGTCCCACACGCGGTCGAGGATCTGGGCCTTGCTGACCACGCGTTTGGGGTTCTCCATGAGGTAGCGCAGGAGCTCGAACTGGGTTGCCGTGAGGGCGATGTCCTCGCCGGCCCGGGTTACTTCGCGGGTGTCCACGTTTAGGGTCAGGTCGCCCACCACGAGTTCTGCGGTGTCCATGGCGGCAACACCCGAACGCTGTACCAAACGGTGAAGGCGCAGCAGGACTTCCTCCATACTGAACGGCTTCGTCACGTAGTCGTCGCCGCCCGCAGCCAGGCCAACGATGCGGTCCTGTACTGCATCCTTCGCGGTGAGGAAGAGAGCGGGGACTTCCGGGGCGAACGCGCGGATCCGGTTCAGGACCTCAACTCCGTCGAATCCGGGAAGCATCACGTCCAGCACCAGGACGTCCGGGCGGAAGTCTTTAGCGAGCTTCACGGCCTCGGGGCCGTCTGCGGCCACGGCGACGGACCAGCCGGCCATGCGGAGGCCCATGCTCATGAGCTCGGCGAGGCTCGGCTCGTCGTCCACCACCAGGGCGCGGATGGGGGAGCCGTCCGGGTGGGAGAGCTGGGGAAGGTTGTTGGTCATGGAGTGCGGGGATGCCATGTGACAACTCTCCAATCTGCTGGTTTGCCGGCGCTTTGCCGGTCCTGTGAGGACCCTGTGAAGTCAACACTAGCGAGATGGGAGTCCTGGAACACGCGAATCCACAGGTCACAGGAGGGACTGCTCCTCAACACAGCTTCCGCACAGCCAGGCAGCAGACTCTGGGGCCTAAGAGGACCAACAACCCCATCTGGAGAACCATGAACGAGCAGCAGCACCCCGAAGGCCCCACGTCCCCGGCCCCGCAGGGCACCACCCAGGGAAACCAAGGCACACCCCGGGAAAATACCGGACCGAAGCAGGAAACCGCGCAGCCCGGCCCCGGAGAAGCCAATCCCGGATCCTCGTGGGCATGGGGCGAGGCAGATTCCCAGAAGGGCCGCAGAGACCTACCCGGCGGCGCGCCGACCCAGGAAACGCGGCAGGTCGCTACCCAGCCCGGCGGAAACCAGCCGTCGGCAGGGTGGGGAGCTCCGGCGTCGGGCCCTTCCGCAGCCAACAGTGGGTGGGGAGCTCCGCCGTCGGGCCCTACCGCAGCCAACAGCGGATGGGGAGCTTCGCCGTCGGGCTCTACCGCAGCCAACAGCGGATGGAAAGCTCCGGCGTCGAACACCAATGGCGGGGGTGCTCCGCCCGCAAACGGCTGGGGCAGCTCCCTGCCCGGCAAGGACAAGGGAACCCTGCAGGGCCGCTGGACTCTCAAGCGGACACTGATCGTTGCCGGCGTTGCCGTAGTTGTCGCCGCAGGAACGGCTGCGGGTTTCTACTCCCTGGGCAACGCCGGCTCGGCAGATGCGGCAAACGTGCCCTTGGGCCAGGCCGGCCGAGCCGGTGCGCAGCAAGGCGTCCCGGGACAGGGCCTCGGACCCGGGGGAACCAGCCAGGACGGGAGCGGAACGGGCCAGAATGGCATGGGCATGCCCGGCCAGATGGGCGGCATGTCGCCTGACGGCTTGGGCATGGCCGGAGGCCTGAACACCGCCATCCATTCCGAGTACGTGGTCCTCCGGGACAACGAATACGTGACCATGGCCGATCAGCTCGGAACGGTCAGTGAGGTTTCGTCCACTTCCCTGACGGTCAAGAGCTCCGATGGGTTCTCCAGGACGTATGTCCTCAGTTCGGATACAGCCGTAGCCCAAGGCACCAGGCAGCGGGGCAGCACCACCAGCAGCCTGACCATCGCGGACATCAAGTCGGGCGCCACAGTGCGGGTAACGGCTACCAAGGACGGCGACACCTACACGGCCTCCTCCGTCCGGCTCACCACGGCAACTACGTCCTCCGGACAGGGCTCGACGACGGGTTCGGGCACCACGTCCTGAGCTGCCAGCCGGACGGTGTGGCCCGTTTCTACCGCTTGTAGCAGATTCGGGCCACTAAAATCGAGACGGAGTCGAGTTGCGACTGGTCAGTAACTGTTTCAGATCGTGAGATTCCATGGCCGCAGGAGGTTGGAAAATCGCGAAGGCCATAATGCACTATTCGTCGAAGAAAGTTCACTGCATGTTCAATATTTCGGGCATCGGACGAATGGAATGGCGTTCATTTTAGGGGCTCGCTGAATTGTGATTTGAGGCACAATAGTGCCGGATGTCTCAGGATGTGGACGGTTTGGCACATTGTTACTTGCGTGTTGCCTTTGTTACGTTGCACACTTCCAATGTGAACAAGAACTCAACAGCACCTGCAGCCGCAGCAATCTGGTCCAGCACACCCGCTGGCGACGAGACCCGCTGTTGTCGAATGCAAGCCTAACTTTCCACCCCAAAGAAGTTTCAGGCATTCGCCCCCTTGCCCAACGTTGGGCGCCCCTCCCCAGACTCATTGCGGGGACAACCAGCATTCGAAGCCGCGATGACGGCTATTCACTTTTGAGGTAAGCACTCCATGTCAGTTGCATCCGGATACGTCCACATCTCTGTCCGTAACGCCAATAAGGCCGCTTCCAATGCCGGCCTGCGCCCCGGTTTCGGCAACCGTCCGGGCTATGCCCCCGGTTCCCAGGGCGCCCAGCAGGCACCCGGGTACGTCCCGCAGGGCTATAACCCCAACTCTTACGGCCAGTTGCGAGCAGTACCCACCAGCGAACCAGCGCCGATTACTGCGCCCACCCCTGTGGTTGCCCAGACCGAGCGCCTTCGCCCCGTTGCCAACGACAACGTGGCGCGCGGATTCGTGCTCTACATGGGTATTGACGAGGAAACCGCTGCCGCGGCCGGGACGTCCATTGCCAAGCTGGCCCAGGAAATCCGTGCCTATGCACAGTCCCTCGTGACCGGTGCCGAGAGCTACGCTGCAGTCGCTGTTGCGCCGGCCAATGCACCCGGGTCCGCACTCGACGTCGTCCGCTCCACTTTCGGTGACCCCACGGTGGCCGCCCGCCAGCGCACTGAGGCCGCCCGTCCGGCGCCGCAGCAGGAAGCCCGCCCGTCCGGCGTGCTCATCGACCTGGCCCGCCGCGAAGTCCACCTGGACGGCGAATCGCTGAACCTGACGTTCAAGGAGTTCGAACTCCTCAACTACCTCGTGGAGAACGGCACCCGCACTGTGGGCCGCGACGAACTCTTGGAAGGCCTGTGGCGCAACGCCGAGGAAGTGCCCAACGAGCGCACCATCGACGTCCACATCCGCCGCCTCCGCTCCAAGCTGGGCCGCCTGGCCAACACTGTCCGCACGGTCCGTGGCCAGGGCTACCGCTTCTACGAGCACCCCGAAGTCATTGTTTGGGCTGCCCCGGAATACTCCATCTAGCAGCACGCACAAGGCGCCCGTCTCCCTTGGGGAGGCGGGCGCTTTCGTATCTGCGCCGGCTTGGCAGCTATAGGGTTGAGGCATGAGCGACCACCACATCAAGCGGCTTGTGATCATGCGGCATGCCAAGGCTGACTGGCCACTTGGCGTCCCGGACCACGAACGGCCCTTGGAAGAGCGTGGCCACCGCGAAGCCCCGCTTGCAGGCAAGTGGCTCCTGAAGCACAAGATCGTGCCGGACTTCATTTTGTGTTCTTCGGCGCTGAGGACGCGGCAAACCTGCACGTGGGTCTGCGACGAGCTCGGGGAGAAGGCTCCGACGCCCAAACTCGAGGATGGCCTGTACGCGGCATCGGCCACAGGCATGTTGTCCGTGATCAACCACGTACCGGACACGGTCACCACGCTGATGGTCATCTCGCACATGCCGGGCGTCCAGGACCTGGCCATGCATCTGGCTTCCCGCGACTCGGACCATGACGCCTACATGGATGCTGCCACGCGTTACCCAACGAGTGCGTTGACGGTAATGGAAACAGAGAAGCCGTGGGCTGAGCTGGACGGCCAGGATGCCAGGCTGACACATTTCAAGGTGCCGCGGCACTAGCCTGCGGACGGGCTGCCGGGATGCAGGCCTAGACGGGGTCCGGTTCCGCAAGCTGCGGCAGGCACATGCAGCGGATCTCGAACACGGGGAGGCCCGCAGCCTCCTCGCCGTGGCCGGTGGCAATCAGGTATTCGCCGTCGAACATGTACACAGGAAGCTGTGGCGCGAGGTATTCGTTGTAGCGGCTGGGGTAGACCCATTGTCCGCGGATATCGAAGGCCGGGAGTGCGTACGTGTCCCTGCGGTTGTGGGCGCTGGGAAAGAGCTCATCGTCCACCATGTGGTAACTGGCCAGCCCATACAGGTGATGGTGGTTCGTGTCCGTGGGAAAAAGGATTGCTTCAACTGCCATGGCCCCTCCGAGCGGTGTTGGACCGGCGCATCAGACGCGTCGGTGGTTAGGTAAGGTTAAGCTAACCTAACCCCCGGGAGGGTGTCGAATGTTCCTCAGTGTGACGTTGCTTGCAGCGGCAGTTCCTGCTGCTCGGCCACCTCACGGAGCAGGCGCACGGCGAGGCGGATGTTGGGGCTCGCCGTCATGGTCTTGCGGTACACGATCCCGACGGCGCGCTGCTGGACTGGATTCACCAAGGGAACGGCCACCACCGCAGTTGGGAGCGGTGGACGTCCCAGTCGGGGGACCAGCGCCACGGCCACTGCCTGCTCCACCATGGCGACGTGGGTCGAAAAGTCGGGATCGTAGACACGGATGTCCGGCACCCGGCCCAGGCCGGCGAAGATCTGCAGCAAAGCCTCGTTGCAGATGGCGCCTGCCGGGGTGCTCACCCATGTCTCGTCCAGCAGGTCTTCACGCTCGACGGCGGTTCTCGCCGCGAGCGGGTGGGCGCTGTTGAGCAGGATGTCGGCTTGGTCAAGGCAGAGGTCCTCGAGCGCCATGTTCTCCGGGATCACCAGCGGTACGGAATTCCAGTTGTGGACCACGGCGAGCTCGGCCTCTCCGGAGGCGACTCGTTGGACGGCTTCGCGCGGGTCCTCGGCGAGGACGCTGATGTCCAGCGCGGAACCGGCGGATGCCAGCCTCCCCAGCATGGGACCTACCAAGCCGCGGCAAGCCGTGGAGAAGGCAACCAGGCGGAGCAGGCCGGAAGGCTTCTCCGGATCTGCGAGCAGAGTGGCCTGCAACTCTTCCAGTTCGCCCAGGATTCGCCGCCCGTACCCGGCAAGGGCGAGACCCCGCTCGGTGAGCAGGACTCCGCGCCCGTTGCGTTCCAGCACGGATACTCCTGCCTGTTTCTCCAGTTTCTTGATCTGCTGGGACACGGCCGACGGACTGTAGCCCATCACCTCGGAGGCGGCCACCACGGACCCGTGCTGCTCAACGGCTACCAAAGCCCGGAGCGCGGAAATGTCGATCATGAAGTAAATCTACGTTGTTTCATGCTGAATTCAACGCTGGTGCTTCATCGAGAATGGGGTCAAAGTTAAGCTGTGAACCTTCGCCATTCCTTGCTCGCGGTGCTTGTCGCCGTCCTTTGGGGCATTAACTTCGTTGCCATCGACCTTGGGTTGCACCCTGCTGGCCACGAGGTCCCGCCGCTGCTCTTCGTGGCCTTCCGTTTCCTTCTGGTGGTCTTTCCTTGCATCCTCTTCATCCGCAAACCGGACGTGGGCTGGAAGGCCATTGTCGGCGTCGGGCTTTTCATGAGCGCCGGGCAATTCGGGCTGTTGTACCTGGGCATGGCGTTGGGCATGCCGGCGGGCCTGGCTTCGCTGGTCCTGCAGGCACAGGTGCTTTTCACCATCCTGCTCGCCTCGCGGATCCTGGGGGAGCGGCCGACGCGGCGGCAAATGGTTGGCGTCATCCTGGGGATCGGCGGCTTGGGTGTGGTGGCGTTGGGGCGGAGTGCCGTGGCTCCCGTACTGCCGCTCATGATCGTGCTGGCCGCGGCCTTGTCCTGGGCCGTAGGCAACGTGGTGGCCCGGCACTCGAAGGCCACCTCCGGGCTGGGGCTGGTGGTCTGGTCCGGTGCTGTGGTTCCTGTGCCGATGGCGGCGCTGTCGTTGGTGGTGGATGGTCCGCAGGCGGTGATTGGAACCATCGTGGATCTGCAGCCGGCCACCATCCTGAGCGCGGTGTATACGGCCGTGTTCGCCTCGCTGATTGGTTACGGGATCTGGAACAGGCTCCTGACGTTGTACCCGGGTTCCGACGTCGTGCCTTTCACGCTGCTGGTTCCCGTGGTGGGGATGACCGCCGCATGGCTGGTGCTTGGCGAAGTCCCGACGCCCGCCGAGATCCTGGGCGGCTTGGTCCTGCTCCTCGGCGTGGCGACGGCTGTGCTGGGAGTGTCCCGCAAACCACCTGTTGTGGGGTCTGCTCTACGGGCCAAAGCGCTCCGGTAGCGCGTTCTGCGGGCCCGCTGGCGTTGGGGGCTACCGCTTGGGGGCGGGTTTGCGTTGGGCGGAGGCGTTCGACGGCGGTCGCTTGGCTGGCGTGGCCGCCTTGCCGGCCTGCGCGTTGCGCTTGACGGTTGCGGGATTTGGGCGTTTGGCCGCGGCCGGCCGGGGTTGGGTGGGTCGGCCCTGGGCAGGTCGGCCCTGTGCGGGCCGAGCGGCGGGTCTCTTCGCCGGCACTGATCCGGCAGGTCGCTTGGCGGCGGGACGCTTGCCGGGCCTGGCGGCGACGGGCTGGGCGCGGGAACCGAAGCCCGGCAACACCGCACCGAGGAACAAGATCCCCAGGGTCCCCACTCCGGCCACCGCGGCCAGATAAAAGTAGATGTCCGAATCTTTGCTGCTCACAGCGCTTCCCAAGGCGTTGGAGTCCTGGTTGAAGGCGAGGCCCCACATGCGCAGGAACGCGATACCGAAGCCAATGAACAAGGCGGTGCCGGCGGCGGCGAGGAGGACCACAAGGTACCGGCGCCGGTTGAAGACCTGTATCAGGGAAGCCAGGTAGCACGTGAGGACGGCGCCCAGAAGCAGGTACAGGACCACTTCCTCCAGGACGGCGGCGGCCAGGACCAGCAAGCCGAGGGAGACGACAGCGGCAATGATGGCTAGTTTTCCACTGTTCCCCATGTGACGCATGAGGTTAATCATCGCCGACCAAGCCGCCGCGCCACGCCATCGTAGATTGCAGTTGCGTACCGTTGTGTGGGCCGCGTGCCACTACTTGATGACGTACCCGTGCATGATGGTCATCACCGCGGCCACGCTCTGCTCGCGGGTGCGCTCGGGGTTGTAGGTTTGCCGGTCCAGTCCCACCACGAAGATGGCCCCAAAGATGGCTGCTTCCAGGCTTCCCCGTGCAATGGACGTGTCCACCGTGTACCCGGAAGCCACCCCCTCCACCGCTGAACCGATCACGGCAAGGAGCTCACCGCGGAGCTCGGCGAACACTGCACTCCATTCGCCCGGCGCGCGCCAATTCTCGCTGACCCAGAGCCGGGCAAAGGAGGGGTAGTCGTCCATGAACTCCATGGCCTGGCCCACCATGTCCCGCATGGCCTCCAAGGGATCCTCGGTCTGGCCTTCGATGGCCTGCAAGCGTCCCAGCATGATGTCCACGCCGTGGCGCAACAGTTGCGCGATCAGGTCTGACTTGCTGCCGAAGTTGTAGTAGACAGTCCCCTTGGACACGCCGGCTGCGGCGGCGATCTCGTCCACCGTGACCCCCGCAGCTCCACGTTCGCCGATGAGTTCCATGGAGGCCTCGAACAGGCGCTGCTTGGTGGCGTTGGTGCGCTCGGGCCGGAGTTTCTTCCCTCCAGTTCCCGGCGACGGGACTGGCTCTGCGGTGCTCATACTGCGATCTCCGGCTTCAGGGTCTTCAAGGTCCACATCTTGTGCTTGCGGACGGCGAGCGTAGACAGTGCCGCTCCCAGCAAAGTGTAACCAAGCAAGCCAAGGACGGTGGGCCAGATCATGGTCAGCTCGCCGCCGTAGATCAGGTGGCGCATGCCCGTCACTACGTAGCCCATGGGGAGGACCTCGTGCACCACGTGGAGCGGCATGGGCGTGGTCTGCCAGGGAAATGTTCCGCCGGAGGAGACGAGTTGGAGGACCAGCAGGATCAGCACCACGAACTTTCCGGGCATACCCAGGAGCGCCACGATGCCTTGGATGATCGCGCTGAAGGCCATGACGGCGGCCAGCATGAAGAGCCACATTCCGATGGGGTGCGCGGCGTTAAGTCCCAGGCCCAGATTCACCACCACCGTGAGGATGGTGGCCTGCAACACCGAAACCACGAAGAACGGCAGCCAGCCGCCCACGGCGATCTTCCACGCCGGGGCATTGGACGCCAGGGCCCGCTGGGTGATGGGACGCATGGCCTGGACCAGCATGAACACGCCGATCCAAAGGGCGAGCGTGAGGAAGAACGGTGCCAGGCCTGCGCCATAGGAATCGGCCTTCGCCTGCGAGACGTTCTCCACCGCCACAGGATCCGCGATGACCTTGGAGACGTTGCTCTTCTGCTCGTCGTTGGGGTTCGGAATGTCACCGGCACCCTTGGCGAGCTCGGACGCCAGTGTGTGCGCGCCATCGTTGGCTGTCGCGGCGCCTGTGGCAAGTTGTCCCGCGCCGTCGTCGAGTTGGCGTGCACCGCCGTCGAGCTTGGTGGCGCCATCCAGGGCGGCCTGCTGGCCCGTGGCAAGGGTGGACGCTCCGGTGCTCAGCTTCCCCGCACCGTCCGCGGCCTGCGAGATGGCATCGGTCAGCGCGGGCGTCGCTCCGGCGAGCTTCGCTGCCCCGCCACTCACGGCGGCCGAACCGTCGGAGAGCTGTTGGATCTTGGCGGCGTCGCCCGTGATCTTTGCCTTGGCATCGGTCACCGGGCTGGACGTGGCGGCGGCGTCGAAGTCGGCGAGGACTTTGTCCGCCTGCTCCTGGGTCAACACGCCCGCGGCAACCAGCCGCGCATTGGATTCGACGACGCGGTTCCGGAGGCCTTTGTCCGCGGCGTCCAACTGCCCGACGACGTCCTGCACTTTCGCGTTCAACTGGGCGTTGCCCGCGGCTACTTGGGCGGCGCCATCGGCAAGTTTCTTGGAATCCGACGGAAGCGTGGCGGTCTTGTTCTTCAGTTCTGTGAGGCCCGAGCTCAGCTGGCCCGCGCCCGTGGTGAGTTGATTGGCGCCATCCCGCAGTTGCGTCTGGCCGGCCACCAGTTGATCCGCGCCGGTGACCAGTTGGCTGGTGCCGTCGTGAAGGGTGGTTGCGCCGTCGCTCAGCTTCCCCACGCCATCGGCCAATTGCCCGGCGCCGTCGGCGGCCTTGACGATGGACGCGTGGATGGTCCCGAAGCCCGTGAGGAGCTGGTTGGCTGTTTCCTCGCCCACTTCCTTGGCCACCGTTGAGTGCACCGCCGTAGTGAGCTTGTCCACGATGGTGCTCAGGAGGTAATTGTTGGCGTCGTTGGTGGTGACGTGCAGCATGGCCTGGTTGGCGGCATCGAAGCTGCCGGGCGAAACCAGGTTCGCGGAGAAATCCTTGGGAATGCGCAGGGCGAAGGCGTACTCGCCCGTCTTCACTCCAGCGTCGGCGGCTTCGGCATTGGACACTTGCTTCCAGTTGAAGACATGGCCGTCCACCAGGCTGTCGGCCACCTTCTTGCCTGCCTGGAGTTCGGTGCCGTCCTTCGACGTGGCGCCGGTGTCTTCCACCACCAGGGCAGCATCGATCTGGTTGAGGTTGCCGTAGGGGTCCCAGTTCGCGTAGAGGTAAACGGCCCCGTACAGGAGCGGCACCATGGTGAGGGCGAGGATGGTCAGCTTGGGCAGGAGCCCGCCGGTCATGCGCTTGAGTTCGGAGCGGGCAAGCCGCAGCACAGTCACTTTGCAGTCCTTTGGAGGTCTTGGTCTTCTTGGTGTTCTTCGGTAAGAGCGCTTTCGGGCTCGACGGCGGCACTTTCGGTAGCGGCTGCCAGCCCGGCTTCCGGTTGTGGTTCGGCCGGGTCCGGTTCGGCTTCCGTCGCGTGGGTTACCGAATTGCCGATCACAGCAGCAGGCCCGTCCCATTCGTCCGGAAGGGCGCTGACGGTCGCGACGACGGCAAGCGGCCTCCCGGCGTCGGACGCCAAGTCCTGCAACCGGGGCAACCAAGCCGCGGGGTCGGCGCTGTGGCGATCGGGGGAGTCGACCACCAGGAGGTCGATTGCGGGGTCGGCCAGGGCGAGGGACGTCAGCAACTCAAGCCGGCGACCCGCCGGAAGTTGTTCAATCCAGAGATCGGCGATGTCCTCGAAACGGTTGACCTTCAGCCACGGCTTGCTCAGCAGCGCGCCACGGTAGCGGCGGGGAATGAGGGACAGGTCCTCGGTGACGAGATCGCGGACGCTCAGGTGCTGCTCGGGTTCGTTGACGCCCGGGGAGTCGATCAGTGCGCTCGCGAGCCGGATCCTCTTGGTTTTGGTGGTGCTGTCCCAGGACAGGATTCCGTCGCTGGGCTTCATTCGGCCGCTCAGGGCAAGGGCGAGGGCAGTGCGCTGGTCCTGCCCTTCGCCCGAGATGAGGATGAGCTCGCCCCGCTTTGCTTCGAGCGAGGTGGGTGGCAGGAGGTCGGTACGGCGGCCGTTGATCTGGAGTTGCTGTACGGACAGCATGTGATCCCTTCAAGGGTGATGGGTTCTGGTTCTGCATCGATTCTAACTAAACTGACCAGTCAGTTCAAATAGAGTTCTCTCACTTGCCCGTCCAACCCGGCGTAGGCTTCTCCCATGACTGCCGAAAACTCCCGTGAATTCGATGTGATCGTTCTTGGCGCCGGTGCCGTGGGGGAAAACGTAGCGGACAGGGTGGTTCGTGGCGGATTGTCGGCGGTGATCATCGAAAGTGAGCTGGTGGGCGGCGAATGCTCCTACTGGGCATGCATTCCTTCGAAGGCGCTGTTGAGGCCGGGCACCGTCCTGCACGCGGCTCAGTTGGTGCCCGGTGCCTCTGAGGCAGTGACCGGAACCGTGGATGCGGAGGCAGCCCTCAAGCACCGGGATTGGTTCACCAACAACTGGCAGGACGGCGGCCAGGTGGAGTGGCTGGACAGTGCGGGCATCGAGCTGATCCGCGGCCGCGGGCGCATCACGGGCCCCCGCGAAGTCCAGGTTGATGGCCTGGACGGAAACAGCTACGCACTCAAGGCCCACCACGCCGTCGTCGTCGCAACGGGTTCCACGCCGACCACCCCGGACATCGAGGGCCTGGCAGACGTCCCCTTCTGGACTACCCGTGGTGCCACCGCAGCCAAGGAAGTCCCGCGTCGGTTCGTTGTGCTCGGTGGCGGCGTGGCCGGCGTTGAATTGGCGCAGGCGTTTGCCCGGCTGGGTTCGGATGTTGCCCTCGTTGCGCGGGGGCGGCTGCTCAGCAGCTACCCGGAAGAAGCTGCCAACCTGGTGCTCGCAGGACTCCGGGCCGATGGCGTTGCGGTCCACGTGCACACCGATGTGGAGAAAGTGGAGAAGAACGACGACGGCTCGGTCAGCGTGCTGCTGGACGGGACCACGCTCGTTGCCGACCAACTCCTGGTCGCTTCGGGCAGGCATCCCTCGCTGGCCAATCTTGGCCTGGAGAGCGTGGGCGTCGCCGCGGAGGACGGAAAACTCCGGCTCACGACGGATCCCAGCGGACTGGTGCAAGGCCCGGCCAGCGATGGCACCAGTGGCCTGTGGCTCTACGCGGCGGGCGATGCCGCGGGCAAGGTGCTCCTGACCCATCAGGGAAAATACGAGGCCCGCGCAACCGGCGATGCCATTGTTGCCCGGGCACGCGGCCACCTGCGCGGAGCCCCCAAACCGTGGAGCTCCTTGGCGCACACGGCCAACGACCACGCCATCCCCAGCGTCGTTTTCACTGATCCAGAAGTTGCCTCAGTGGGGCCGTCGCTGGAGCAGGCGCTGCTGCAAGGGAAGAACGTGACCGGCGTCGAATTGCCCATCAACGTCTCCGGGTCCCAGCTGTACTCCTCCGATTACAAGGGCTGGGCGCAGATCGTGGTGGACGAGGACCGCAAGGTGATCCTCGGCGCGACGTTCGTTGGCCCCGGCGTCGCGGAGTTGCTGCATTCGGCCACGGTCGCGATCGTCGGAGAGGTTCCGCTGGACCGGTTGTGGCATGCTGTACCTTCCTATCCCACCATCAGCGAGGTGTGGCTGCGGCTGCTGGAGAAGTACGGGCTCTAGCAGCCCAGCAAGGAAGGGCTAGGAGTGCATTGCTCCCTTGAACCAGCCTGCGATGGTGGCCGGGTGGGTGATCGCGGTGCCCACCACCACGGCGAAGGCACCGGCGTCGAGGGCTTGGCGGGCTTGGGCGGGGGTGTGGATGCGGCCCTCGGCGATGAGCGGCTTTCCCAGCTCTGCCGAGGCAATCTGATCCAGGAGTCCCAAGTCCGGGCCGTCGGTCTTGGGGCGCTCGCCGGTGTAGCCGGCAAGGGTGGTGCCTATGAGGTCGGCGCCTGCCTCAACGGCAGCAACGGCGTCTTCGAAGGAACCGCAGTCGGCCATCACCAGTGCGTGGGATTCGGCATGGATTCCGGCCACGGTGTCAGCCAGGGACAGTCCATCCGGCCGGGTGCGCCGAGTGCCATCGATCGCCACAACATGCGCTCCAGAGTTGGCTACGGCCAGGGCGTGCCGGAGGGTTGGGGTGATGAAGACGCCGTCGTGCCCGTCCTTCCAGAGGCCGATTACCGGAACCTCGACGGCGGTACGAGTCAACTGCACGTCGGCCAATCCTTGGACGCGGATCGCCGCCGCACCACCGATCACGGCTGAGGCAGCAACCTGGCCAGTGGTCCGGGGATCGCGCATCGGTTCGCCGGGGTACGCCTGGCAGGAAACGATGAGCTGGGAACGGAGGGCTTCGAGGCCATCGGGGGTCAGGATCACAGGTCTTTCCTTAGCTAAGAACGAGTTTCGCGGCGCCTACGATGGCCGCGGTGTTGCCGAGGGTTGCCGGGACGACAGGGACGGCGGCCAGGGGAGCAAGGAGTTCCTGGCGCAGCGCGGCTTCCATGGGTTTCCACCAGAGCTCGCCCGCATCGGCGAGGCCGCCTGAGATGACCACTGTTTCGGGGTCGAGGATGTTGATGAGTCCACCCACGGCTTGGCCGGCGGCGGTGGCACCCAGTTCGATGGCGCGGGAGGCGGCGGTGCGGCTGGCCGCGGAGTTGGCGGCAGCGCCGGCGTCGTGCTTCTCGGCGAAACCCGAGGCGAGCGCAAACACGCCGCGGGTATCGGCAGCGAGGACAGAAGAACCGCCGAACCGGAGGTAGGCCTCATGGATGGCCGGCCCGGACGCGACGGCCTCCACGTGCCCGGAGCCACCGCACACGCAGGGCAAGGGAACACCATCAAAAGCCGCCAGCGGTGAAGCGAGATGCCCTACATGCCCGCCCACAAACCGGTGGCCCAAAACAGGTGAACCGTTCAGCACAAAGCTGCCGCCGACGCCGGTCCCGAACGCCACCATCAGGGAACTCGAGGAACCTGCGGCGGCACCCAGCCAGGCCTCTCCGAGGGCGTGGGCATGGACATCGTTGACGGCGCGGATGGCCGAGGACGGAAACGAAAGCCGCAAGGAAAGCCCGGCAGCCAGTTCAGTCCCGGCCCAGCCGAGGATGGCACCGGTGGCGGACACCACGGATCCAGTAACAGCATCAATGACCCCCGCGGAGCCGATACCGACGCCGGACACTGTCTGTCCGGCGTCGGCAGCACGCTCCACCAAGCCCGCGATCAACGCTGCGGTGGCATCAAGGATCGCCTCGCCACCTGCCCGGTTCAGCGTCGGAATGGTGTCCGAGAGCAGCACCTCGCCTGAGGAGGAGACAACCCCGGCGGCGGTCTTGGTGCCGCCGAGGTCAACGCCGATCACGTGGGTCATGGAAGAGGTCATCGGAAGCTAGACCAGCCCGTTCCGCTCCAGGATTTCGCGGATCGCAGCGGTTTCGGTCTCGTTCAGGGACAGCATCGGCGAGCTCATGGTGTTGGACTCGATAATTCCCATGACCTGCAGTGCGGTCTTGAAGGCACCAAGGCCAGCGGCGCCGCCGGACACGCGGCCGTTGGGGGTGTAGACGATCTCGAAGACGTCGGCCAAGCGGTCCTGCTCGCGTGCAGCGCCAACCCAATCGCCGGCCTGCGCAGCGTCGAAGAGGCGGCGGTAGCCGGCGGGGTCCACGTTGCCAAGGCCAGGGACAACGCCCTGCGCGCCGCCAAGGAGGGCGCCATCCACTACAACTTCGTGACCCGTGAAGATATCGAAATTGGGGATGTCCTTGGCAGCGAGGAGCAACTGGCGGAAGGAGACATCGTCGCCGGAGGAGTCCTTCACGCCGGCGATCACACCGTCGCGGCCGAGGCGGACCAGGAGGTCCGTGGGCAGCTTGAAGTGCGTGCGGACGGGCACGTCGTAGGCGAAGATGGGCTTCTGGATGGCCTCGTGGATGCTGCGGAAGTGGGTCTCGGTTTCCGCCACGTTGCCGATCGCGTAGTACATGGAGGTCACCACGATCGCGTCTGCGCCGAGGTCCACCACCTTGCGGGCTTCCTCGATGACGCGGTTGGTGGTTTGCTCGTTCGCGCCCACGATCAGGGGAACTGCACCGGCATTGGCGTCGGCGATGGTGGAGACCACCAGTTCACGTTCAACGTTGGTCATATAGGGGACTTCGCCGGAGGAACCCAGCACGAACAGCCCGGATACACCGCCGTCGATCAGGTGCTTGGTGACGTTCTTCAACGACTGGGTGTCGATGCTGCCATCGGCGTGGCGGGGCGTGATGACCGGGGGGATGACGCCCTGGAACTGAGTGGACACAGAAATCTCCGTTGTTGGTAACTAGTGAAGGGAAAAGCTAGATGTGGAGCAGGCTGGGCGCGGCGCCCAGAAGCTTCCGGGTGTAGTCGTTGCTGGGATTGTCGAAGACCTGCGCGGCCGTGCCTTGTTCGACGATCTTGCCGAAATACATGACGCAGATCCGGTCCGAGACGTAGCGGACGGTCTGGATATCGTGCGAAATGAACACCATGCCCAGGTTCAGCTGCGTCTTCAGGTCGGAGAGCAGGTTCAGCACCTGCGCCCGGACAGAGACGTCCAGGGCCGACGTCGGCTCGTCCGCCACAATGATGTCCGGTTCCAGCGCCAGTGCGCGGGCGATCGCCACGCGCTGGCGCTGGCCGCCGGAAACTTGCGACGGCGTCACTTCGGCCGCCGATTGCGGCAAGCCAACCAGCGCCAACAGTTCGCGGACCTTGGCGGCGCGGCTGGAAGCGTTGCCGATGCCGTGGACCTGCAGGGGATCGGTGAGGATGTCCTGGATGGTCATGCGCGGGTTCAGGGCCGTGGACGGATCCTGGAACACCACGGAGACGGAGCGGCCGAACTCGCGGCGCATGGCCGCGCTGCGCTTGATGGCCGGCTTTCCGTGGAACAGGACATTTCCCGACGTCGGGGGCTGGAGTCCCACGAGCACTGACGCGAGCGTGGACTTGCCGCAGCCGGACTCACCAACGATGCCTACGGTTTCGCCGCGGCTGATGCTGAAGTCCACCCCGTCAACGGCCTTGACGATGTTGGGCCGGAACAGCCCGCCGGTGCGTGCCCGGTGATAGACCTTGACGTCCTTGAGCTCGATGACTGGTGTGCTCACTTCGCGTCCTCCTTCAGGTGGCTCGCCCAGTAGTGATCGGTGTCTTCGCCGCTGCTTGACGCCACGGAGGTGAGGACCAGTTTCTGGTGGGGATCGGCGTCGGGCCGCAGTGAGCGCGCCGCGAAACGGTCGCCCGTGGCGAAATCGCGCGGCGAAGGAACCGTGCCGGGGATCTGGTGGAGCCGCGTGGCGTCGGCTTCGATGGAGAGCACGGCGCCGAGCAAGCCCCGGGTGTATTCGTGCTTGGGGTTCTGCAGGAGCTCCGAAGCCTGTGCGGATTCCACTACCTGGCCGGCGTACATCACGGTGATGCGGTGGGCCAGCGAGGCGACCAGGGCGAGGTCGTGGCTGACGAACACCATGGCGAATCCGAGTTGCTCACGGAGTTCGTTGAGGAGGTCCACAACCTGCTTCTGCACCGTGACGTCCAGCGCAGTGGTGGGCTCGTCAGCAACCACGATTTTCGGCGAACGGGACAGGGCCATGGCAATCAGCACGCGCTGGCGTTGGCCACCCGAGAGTTCGTGCGGGTAACTCGCGAGTGTCCGGACGGGATCCAACTTCACCATTTCCAGCAGTTCGGCCGGGGTCTTCCTGCCGCCACGCTTGGTGAGCTGCTCCATTTGCTCCTTGATCTTCATGGACGGGTTCAAGGAACTCAACGCGTCCTGGTAGACCATGGCGATCTGCTCACCGCGGAGGCCAACGTAGGCTTTCGGGTTGCTGTGCTTGGTGTTGGCGTCCAGGAGTTCCTTGCCATCGAATTTGATGGATCCGGTGACCTCCGCGGTTTTCGGGAGGAGGCCCATGACGGCCAGCGAGGTGATGGACTTGCCGCAGCCGGACTCGCCGACCAGTCCCATGGTTTCGCCTTCCCGGACCGTGAAGGACACGTTGTCCACGATCGCGGTGTCGCCGAAGCGGCCGGGGAAACGGATGGACAGGTTCTTCACCTCGAGGACGTTGCGTGCGCCTGCCGGTACCTGCGGGAGGCGGTCGGTGCGCTTCGCTTCGATTTCTGCCAGCAACGCAAGTTCCCGGTCCAGGAGGAGGTGCGGGTTGGCGGTGTCTGTCCGAACATCGGTGAGCAGGTCTGACTGGCTGCCCCCGGAACCGGCCCCCAGGCCGGAAGCTGCGCGCACGCCGTCGAGCTCGTGTTCCTCAACAACGGAAGGCTGGGCAACTGACGTTGCCACCTCGGTGTCCACGGTCACGGAGGCGGAGGAACCGTCGTCGTCCTTCACCACGGGAGCCCGGCGAAGCTTGGGGTTGACCATCGCGTCGGTAAGGCCCTCGGCGAGGATGTTCAGGGACAGTACGGTCAGCAGGATGGTGAGGCCGGCGAAGGTGGTGGCCCACCAGCCACCGGACAGGACCAGGTTGCGGCCGTAGGAAATCACGTTGCCCCACGACGGAGCAGGATCCTGCACGCCCGCGCCCAGGAAGGACAGGGAGGCTTCGAGGATGATCGCGTCGGCCACCATGACGGTGGCGAACACCAGCACGGGAGCAGCGGTGTTGCGGACGATGTGCTTGACCAGGATGTAGAACCGGCCGGCACCCATGACCCGCTCTGCCCGGACGTAGTCTTCGCCGTACTGGGCCAGGACGTTGGCGCGGACCACGCGGGCCAGCTGCGGGGTGTAGATGATGGCAATCGCGATGATGATGGTCGGGACGGAGTTGCCAAACGCTGCCAGGAGTACTGCTGCCAGGGCGATGCCCGGGAAGGCCATCAGGATATCCATGATGCGCATGATGATCTCGTTCACGGACTTGCTGGACGTCGCGGCGAACGACCCCAGAAGCGCGCCCACCAGGATCGCGAGACCCACGGCACCGAGGCCGATCATGAGCGAAGACTGCGCGCCAAACAGGAGCCGGGAGAAGATGTCGCGACCCAACCGGTCGGTGCCGAAGAAGTGCTCGGCACCCGGCGGGGTGGCCGGAATGAAGGTCTCCAGCGGATCATGGGGCGCCAGGACCGGCGCCAGGATGGCGGCGAGGACAATGAGGATGAGGAAGAGCAGGGCGATACGCGATCCCCAGGGCAGGGCTTTGAAACGAAGGCCCGGGGCGCTTAGCCGATCTGCGAGCTTGCTGCGCATGAGCTATACCGTCCTGATTCGGGGGTTGATGAGCAGGTAAAGAAGGTCCACCACGATGTTCACCAGTACGAAGGTGACGGAGATGGTGAGCACCACGCCCTGGACCAGGTTGACGTCCAGGTTGGTGATGCCGTTGAGGATGAGTTGGCCCATGCCGGGCAGGGCGAAAATCATTTCAATCACGACGGCGCCACCCAGCAGGTAGCCGACGCGGAGTCCCAGTACGGTCACCGGGGTGACGAGCGCGTTGCGGAGGACGTTCTTGGACACGACCTCGCGGTAGGGGACACCGTTGCCGATGGCCGTGCGGACATAGTCGCGGTCCAGCTCTTCCACCATGGAGGTGCGGACCACTCGGATCAGTGAGGCGGACACGGGAATGCCGAGCGCCAAAGCCGGGAGCGCCATGGAGTTGAGCCAACCGCCAAAGCCGGATTCCGGCGTCGCAATTCCGCCCGAGGGGAACATCGGGTTCTCGCCGAGCGCGAACCACTGGATGAGCAGGATGCCGAGCCAGAACGACGGCGTGGCGATTGCGGCGATCGAGAAGACGCGTACCAGTTGGTCCTGCCACTTGTCGCGATACAGGGCGCCGAGGATGCCGAAGGCGAGGGACAGGACGATCGCGATCACGACGCCCAGGAACGTCAGCTGCAACGTCAGGGGGAAAGCCGAACCGATCATGGAAGCGACGGACTTGGCAGGGGGAGTGGTGACCCCGAGATCGAACTGCAGGAGCTTGCCGAGGAAGCGGAAGTACTGCAGGACCAGGGGATCGTTGAGGCCATTCTCCTGGCGGTACTGCTGCTTCGCTTCTTCGCTGGCCCCGTCACCGAGGGCCGAGCTGGCCTGGTCGCCGGGAGCGGCCTGCAGGACGAGGAAGACGAGCAACGTGATGCCCAGGATCATCAATGGCAAGGCTGCAAGTCTGCGGCCAAGCAGACGCAATATCGTGACCAATTTGTTCTCCGGTAGGTTGGGAATTTCTTGGCTTGCGGGGCCTGCCCTGCGTGCTACTTGGGGGTTTTAGCGCACAGAGCAGGCCTCACAAGGAACTAGGCGGTTCGTCCGACGTCGACGAACGACAGGCCTGTGGTGGGCAGCGGCTTGAAGCCGTTGAGCTTCTTCTCGTCCCACGCGCTGGGAAGCTGGCGGTGGAAGATCGGGTAGAGCGGAAGTTCCTCGGAGACCAGGTCCACGATTTCACCCACGGTCTTCTTGGCCTCATCGCCGGAGGCCTGCGAACCCTTGTTCATGAGGTCCTGCAGCTTGATACGCTCCGGGGTGGTCCAGAAGGCACGCTTTTCCATCCAGGTGGCTCCCGAGTAGAACCAGCTCAGGAGCAGGTCCGCGTCGTTGCCGAAGACGGACGGATCGCCGGGGGCTGCGACCACGGTGTAATCGCCCTTGCCCACGCGGTCGCTGTACAAGGCACCGGACTGCAGGTTCTTGACGGTGACCTTGACGCCGGGGATCTTGTTCCAGGATTCGAGGATCAGCGGAGCAACGTCCTTGACCCAGGCGGTGTCAGTGGTCAGCAACTCGAATTCGAGGTTGCTGACTCCGGCCTGCTTCAGGAGGTCGGCAGCCTTGGAGGCGTCGTAGCCGTAGACGTTCTTGGCCTTGACGTAGTCCGGGTGGCCTTCCTGGAAGTACGAGCTGGCGGCCTTGGCGTTGCCGAACAGGGCCTTCTTGATGATGGCTTCCTTGTCCATGCCGTAGTGCAGGGCCTGGCGGACCAGCTTGTTGTCGAACGGAGCCTTGGCGCAGTTGAACATGAGGAACAGCAGGCCGAAGGACTGGACGGACTCCACCTTGACCTTGGACTTCAAGCCGTCCACGTCCAGGTAGGGAACGTCCTCAATGGCCTGGACGCGGCCGGACTGGACTGCGGTGACGCGGGCTGCGGCGTCGGAGAGCAGCAACCAGTTCATGCCCTTGGCCAGGGCGGGCTTGGGGCCGTTGTAGTCCGCGAACGCCTCGAACACGATCTTGTCGTCCTTGACCGCGGACACCAGCTTGTACGGGCCGGAGCCCACCGGCTTGGCGTCGAAGGCTTTGAGGTCGGTGGCGAGTGCCTTGGGAACGATCTTGACCACGGAAATGCGCGGGCCGAAGCCGGGGAAGGCGTACTTGAGCGTGAATTCCACGGTCTTCGCATCCACCGGCTTGACGTCCTGGATGAACGGAATGAACTGGGAGAACAGCGACTTGTTGGCCGGGTCCATCACGCGGGTGAAGGAGAAAGCAACGTCTTCGGTGGTGACGGGGGAGCCGTCGTGGAACTTGGCGCCGTCGCGGATGGTCACCTGGTAGGTGGTGTCGTTGACCTTCTTGGGGTCCGATGCCGCGAGGGCGTTGTAGGGCTGGCGGGTGGCCGGGTGCAGTTCGATGAGGCCTTCGAAGATGTGCAGGTTGGCGGCCATGGGCGTTGCGCCGGAGGAGCTCAGCGGGTCGAAGCCCGTGGACAGGGCGTAGGAGATGCCCGCCTCGATGATGAGGTCCTTGTTCACCGCCGCCGTGTTGCTTGCGTTGCTGGTGGTAGTGCTGGCAGCGCCGCCGCACGCAGAAAGGGTTGCCGTGAAGGCGGCTGCTGCACCAACTGCGCCGCTTAGCTTCAGGAAGTTCCGGCGGCTGGCGTCGTTGACCAGCGGCAGGCTGTGGATCGTCTTGCTCATAGGGTGCCTCACCATTCGAGTTTCGTGGGTTATCGGATGTAGGACGTCCGATGCTCGTATGGAAACTGTAAGGGCGGTCACAACGGAACGTCAAGCGGGAGTCGGGTGCCGGGGGAGCTGGCGGGGCCTCCGTGACCGGCGGTACAGGCCAGTAATGGCGGGAAATCCGAGGAATTCCCGCTACACACTTATCAAGGACGTGGGACATCCGATATTGTATGTTGCGAGTCACTCATTCTGTGGTGGGCGCTAAGCTCGCCTCAATATTAACACCGCGCTGCCCGGCACTGACGGGAGAGCGCATTGGCAAGGAGAGCGCCATGACAACTTCCGGTGTGGTTCCGCAAGCGCGGTTCAGTGCACAGGCACGCCTGCGTGCTTTGCAGTCGGGCATTATGGAGCTGATCCTCGAACGCGAACTCGAAGCCGGCGATCCCTTGCCCACGGAAAGCGAGCTGTCGGTTGCTCTGGGTGTTGGGCGGAACACGCTCCGTGAGTCCCTGAAGGTGCTCCAGGCTCTGGGTGTCATCGAGATCCGCCACGGTTTCGGCATGTTCGTGGCCCCCAGCAACTTCGACGCGCTGGCCGACGGCCTCACGTTCCGCGGACGTTTGTCTCTGCGGCACCAAGGTCTCGAAGCCCTGCAATTGGTGGATGTCCGGCAGGCGCTCGAATCCGGACTCATTGGCACGTCCATCGACGTCATGACCCCCGATCAGCTTGCCCTGATCGAGGAAGCCGTCAAGCAGATGGAAGACCTGGCCGCTGCCGGCGAAAACTTCGTTGCCGCCGATGCCGAGTTCCACCGCCGCCTCTTCGAGCCCCTGAACAACGAACTCCTGATCAACCTCATGGGTGTGTTCTGGAAGGTCTACCGGAAGATCCATGTAGAGATCGGCGCGGGTAACGAGGACCTGGTCAAGACCGCAGCCATCCATCGCAACATCTACGCCGCCGTCGCTGCCGGGGACAAGGTGCTCGCAGCCGAGCTCCTGAACCGCCACTTCGACGGCATCCGCCGCCGCATCAGCGAGGCCGTTGGCGAGTAGCGCACGCAAACGCAAGGGCCGCCGTCGTGCTTTCCGCAAAAGTACGACGGCGGCCCTAGCGTTATCGTCGTGGCCACCCAACTGGGTCGCAGTTGTGCGCGTTTTGAGGGCTCATAACGCGCACTAATGCGACTTAGTTGGGTGCTAGCCGCGCCAGCCGGCCACCAGGACTGAGCGCAGGTAGTCGTAGCGGAACTCGTTGATGTTGTCCTGGTCCGAGAGCGACGCGATCCGGTGCGGAAGCGCAGTACCCGTGAGCGCGCCGACGCCAAAAAGGTAGGCCCATTCGTGGAAACCCCGCGGCTTGTCCGGCAACGCCTGGCGCATCACCGTAATGAAGTCCCGCGCCATGGGATCGAAGTACTCGGCGAGGATGCCGCGTTCATGGGCCGCCGGATCTGAAGCCTCCCGGAGGACAAGCCGCGCGAAGAGTTTTCCATCCGGTGTTTCCTGCGCCCGCAACGTTGGCAGGAGGAACGCTTCGACGATTCGTTCGACGGCGTCACCCGCCGAGGTGTCGACGGTGAGTACCTCACGGCGGCGTTCTTCGTTGAGGTGTTGGTAGCGGGCGAAGACTGCCTTGTAAAGATCCAGCTTGGTGGCGAAGTGGTAGATCACCAGCGGCGCCGTCGTGCCTATGTCCTCGGCGACGGCACGCATGGTGGTTGCTTCGAAACCCCGGTCCGCGAACATCCTGACCGCGACATCAAGGATCTGCTCGCGCCGACGTGTTCCCGCGGTATTCCCTTGCACTTCTGTGGACATGGTTTCCAGCCTATAGCTCCGTTCCCGACGGTCGTTGACACAAACTGAATAGGTGTATAAATTCTATCCCATCCAGAAACTGAATGAGTGTATAAATTCTGTTTCGCGCCGGGCAACGTCGCCCGCTTAAGAAGGGATTTCCACCATGAAACGTGGAACCACATGGTTCATCCTCCTTGGATCGTTCGTCATCTACCTCTTCGATGCCCTCGAAATCGCAGTGCTTTCCTTCGCCTTGCCGGCCATCAGTGCCGAGCTGGGGCTGACGCCCTTGGCAGGAGGCTTGCTGGCCACCGCCACGCTCCTGGGCATGGGCTGCTCAAGCGTGATCACGGGATGGCTGGCTGACAACCGTGGCCGGCGCGTCGCGCTGATCGTGTCCATGGTGGTCTTCGTGGCACTGACCTCGGCCCTCTTTGTGGTGCCCAATTATGGGGTGTTCGTGGCTTTGAGGTTCCTTGCCGGCATTGGCTTGGGCGGTGTGTGGTCCGTTCTGTCCACCTACATCGTTGAATCCTGGCCGCCCTCGCAGCGCGGGCGGGCTGTCGCTTTCGTCTTGGCGGCCTATCCGTTGGGTGGAGCAAGTGCGGCTTTGATTGCCGGATTCTTCATGCCGGATTGGCGGCTGCTCTTCCTGGTCACCGGGTTGTCGGCGCTGGTTCCATTGCTGATGGTGGTGTTCTTCTTCCCGGAGTCCAAAGCCTGGCTCGTCGAGCGCGCGGCGCGTTCGGCCGCCGTCGGCCGCCCTGCCAGCGTGACCGCACGGGAACTGTTCACTGGTCCATACCGGCGCCGCACCATCATTGCCACCTTGGTGGCTGTCTGCGCCTTCATTGGTTTCTATGGCGCTTCCACGTGGCTGCCCAGCTACCTTTCCAGCGAACGGGGACTGGACCCACGGCAAGTGAGCCTTTTCATGACCGTACTGAACCTGGGCATGTTCCTTGGGTACCTCGCTTTCGGTTGGGTAGCTGACAAAATCGGCCGCCGCAACGCGATCATTCTCTCCCTTGCAGGAACGGGTGTGCTGATGCCTCTCTATGGGCTGGTCACCCACCAAGCAGTCCTGCTCTGGATGGGGCCGCTCTATGCCTTCTTCATGACCTTCGCCGGGCTTTTCGGTTCGTACCTTGGCGAGTTGTATCCCGCGAGGATCCGTACCACCGGCGCCGGTTTCTGTTTCAACATCGGACGCGGCGTCGCAGCCTTTGCACCCTTGGCCATGGGCGGAATCGCGGCCTCTTGGGGGTTCTCTTCCGGTCTCATCCTCTCCGGGGCGGTGTTCCTGCTGGGCGCCTGCCTCATGTTCTTCCTCCCGCAGACGCACACAGCCGCTGTCGCCGAAACATATCCAGACAAGGAACCCGCCACGCATGCCTAAGCTCGTAGACCTGTCCGTCAGCCTCAGGGCCAACATCGCCTCCGATCCTCCAGGCCTGACCCCGGAGATCGAATACTTCGATCATCAGGAAACCGCCCGCGATCTGGTCTCCTTCTTTCCCGGCCTGGCCGAGTCCGACTTGCCCGGAGGGGAAGGCTGGGCCATCGAGCGAATCACAGCCACTACCCACACCGGAACACACCTGGACTCCCCCTACCACTACGCCTCCACCATGGACGGCGGTGCGCGGGCCATCACCATCGACGAGGTTCCGCTGGAATGGTGCTTCGGCAGGGGAGTGAAGCTGGACTTCCGGACATTTGAAGACGGGTACGTTGCCACAGCGTCGGATGTGGAAGCGGAACTGGACCGGATTGGCCATGAACTCGCCCCGGGGGACATCGTCCTGGTCAACACCGCTGCCGGCACCCGCTACGGGTTGGACGACTACCTCTCAACAGGGTGCGGCATGGGCCGTGAAGCGACGCTCTACCTGACCAGCCGAGGCGTCCGGGTGACCGGTACCGATGCCTGGAGCTGGGATGCCCCGTTCATCCATACCGCTAAGCGATATGTGGAAACCGGCAATAACGACCTGATCTGGGAAGGGCACAAAGCAGGCATGGAGATCGGATACTGCCACATCGAAAAGCTCACCAACCTGGAGATCCTTCCGAGCGCTGGTTTCCAGGTCTCCTGCTTCCCGGTGAAGGTCCACGGTGCCTCCGCTGGCTGGACCCGTGCCGTCGCGATCCTTGATGAGGAGGTTCTGCGGTGAAGTTCTTCCGGATGATGCACGACGGCGTACCTCGCCTTGGGCTGGCCGACGACGGTTTGGTTTCGGGCCGGCTTTACCCGGAGGGCCTCGAGGCCTTCGATGTGATTGCCTGGCCCTGGCAGTCCTCCAGCGGTGCGCTGGTGGACCTGCAGGACGCCGAGCTGCTACCGCCGTTTGAGGTCACGAGCATCCGGGACTTCATCACCTTTGAGCAGCACACGGTGGGTGCCCTCCGCTCCGTTGCTCCGGACAAGGGCATACCCCCGGCCTGGTACGAGGCCCCCGCGTTCTACTTTACGAATCCGCACGCGGCCGTTGGCCACAAGGCCACCGTCCCGATGGCGCCGGGCACGCGGCAATTCGACTTCGAACTGGAAGTAGCCGCCGTGATAGGCGCTGACGGATACAACCTCTCGGTGGAGGAAGCCGAGGAACACATCGTCGGCTACATGATCTTGAACGACTGGTCCGCCCGCGATCTGCAGCGCGCCGAAATGGCTGTAGGGCTGGGGCCCGCCAAGGGCAAGGACACGGCCACCTCGCTGGGCCCCTTCTTCGTTACCAAGGACGAGGTTGCGGATGCCACCTCGGATGGCTTCCTGGACCTTGGCATGAGCGTGTCTATTAACGGACAGGTGTTGGCCACGGATTCCCTGGCCAACATGGCGTGGAGCTTCGCTGAGTTGGTGGCCTATGCCAGCCGCGGAACGTGGGTGCGGCGTGGGGATGTCCTCGGCTCCGGCACGGGCGGTGGCGGCTGCCTCGCCGAGTTCTGGGGTTGGTACGGTTCCCAGACGCCACCACCGCTCAAGGCAGGTGACTCTGTAAGCCTGACGGTCGACCGGCTTGGCACTTTAACCAACGTGGTGGGCCAGGCCGCGCCTGTCCATCCGCTCCCACGGGCCCGCCGCCGGGCTTACGCCCCGCCAACGCCGTTCGCTCCGGGCACCTGAGCTGCGCGGCACCCAGCCGTATTTGTATTCAAAAGGCAAGGGCCGCCGTCGTACTTTACGTAAAGTACGACGGCGGCCCTCGCCTTACCGGCGCGGCCGCCCAACTGGGTCGCAGTTGTGCGCGTTTAGAGGGCGCTAAACGCGCACAACTGCGACTTAGTTGGGGAGGCGTGTAGTTGGGTACGCGTGGGGAAAGCAAAAGACCCGCACCGGCGAACCGGTGCGGGTCTTCATTTGTGCGCCCAAAGGGATTCGAACCCCTGACCTTCTGTTCCGTAGACAGACGCTCTATCCAGCTGAGCTATGGGCGCATTTCGCGTGATTCTCGGCGGTCTGTTTCTCTGACCCCCTCGAACCTCAATAAACTTTACAGAAGTTCATGTGAAGTTCCAAATCGGAAAGCTGTAATCTAGCTAACTAGACCGGTCTAGGTGACCTTCGTCACTTAAAACGAGCGTCTTGAAACGCAGATCCTTGAATTTCCGCGGTTTTTGTTTTTGGTTCCTTGGTTGTCCGATGTCTGACAGCGGATTGGTCTGGTCCGCGCCCCCTATCGTTTAGGACACACCACCGAACCCGAGGGAAGGGAACCGCAATGGGCGATCTGGCGCGACTGCCGCTGCTTGAGAAGGCACCTACTACGCATGCACGCCTGCTGGCCTGGGTTGAGGAAGTTGCCGAGCTGACCCAGCCGGACCGCATCCACTGGGTTGACGGTAGCGAAGCAGAAAACAAGAAGCTGACCGACGAGCTCGTCGAGGCCGGCACCCTGAAGCGGCTCAACCCGGAAACGTTCCCGAACTCCTTCGCAGCGTTCTCCGATCCTGCAGACGTTGCCCGTGTTGAAGAGCAGACCTTCATCTGCTCCGAGAACGAGCGCGATGCAGGCTTCACCAACAACTGGATGGCCCCGGCCGAGATGAAGCAGAAGCTGCGCGGACTGTTCGCCGGCTCCATGCGCGGCCGCACCATGTACGTCATCCCGTTCGTCATGGGCCACTTGGATGCTGAAGACCCCAAGTTCGGCGTTGAGATCACCGACTCCGCCTACGTCGTGGCTTCCATGCGCATCATGGCCCGCATCGGCACGGACGTCCTGGACCGCATCACCCAGACCGACGCCTTCTTCGTTCCCGCCCTGCACTCCCTGGGCGCACCGCTGGAAGCCGGGCAGGCTGATGTTGCGTGGCCGTGCAACCCGGAAAAGTGGATTGTCCACTTCCCCGAAGAGCGCTCCATCTGGTCCTTCGGCTCCGGCTACGGCGGCAACGCCCTGCTGGGCAAGAAGTGCTACGCACTGCGTATCGCCTCGGTCATGGCCCGCGATGAGGGCTGGCTGGCTGAGCACATGCTCATCCTCAAGCTGACCTCCCCGGAGCAGAAGACCTACTACGTCTCCGCTGCCTTCCCGTCCGCTTGCGGCAAGACCAACCTCGCGCTGCTCGACCCCACCATCAAGGGCTGGAAGGTCGAGACCCTGGGTGACGACATCACCTGGATGCGCTTCGGCAAGGAAGGCGAACTTCGCGCCGTCAACCCCGAAGCCGGCCTGTTCGGTGTTGCACCGGGCACCGGTTGGGGCACCAACCCGAACGCCATGCGCGCCATCGCCAAGGGCAACAGCATCTTCACGAATGTTGCGCTGACCGATGACGGCGGCGTCTGGTGGGAAGGCATGACCGAGGAAACCCCGGCCCACCTGACCGACTGGCGCGGTGAGTCCTGGACTCCGGACTCGGACAAGCCTGCAGCCCACCCGAACTCCCGCTTCTGCACGCCGATCGACCAGATCGACATGCTGGCCGAAGAGTACTTCAGCCCCGAGGGTGTTGAGCTCTCCGCCATCCTGTTCGGTGGCCGCCGCAAGACCACCATCCCGCTGGTCACCGAGGCCCGCGACTGGTCCAACGGCATCTTCATGGGCTCCACGCTCTCCTCGGAGACCACTGCTGCCGCGGCCGGAGCAGTTGGTGTTGTCCGCCGCGACCCCATGGCCATGCTGCCGTTCATCGGCTACGACGCCGGCGACTACCTGAACCACTGGGTCAACCTGTCGGCCAAGGGCAACCCGGAGCGCCTGCCGAAGATCTTCCTGGTCAACTGGTTCCGCCGCACGGCCGAGGGTGGCTTCGCCTGGCCCGGCTTCGGGGACAACGCCCGTGTGCTCAAATGGGCCATCGAGCGCCTCGAGGGCAAGGCCGACGCGGTGGAGACCCCGATCGGCTTCGTTCCGACCGGCGACTCGATCGACCTGGAAGGCCTGGACATGACCCCGGCAGAAGTTGAAGCCGCGGTTCGCGTTGACGCCGACGAGTGGGCAACCGAGCTCGCCTCCATCGAGGAATGGTTCGCCAACTTCGGTGGATCGCTCCCGGCGGCGCTCCAGTCCGAGCTGGATGGCCTGAAGAGCCGCCTGGCCTAGACCCCTTAGGGACAACGGCGTCCTTAAGTGCACGACGACGGCCTGTCGCCTTTCGCTGGAAAGGTGACAGGCCGTCGTCGTGGTTTACGCGTTAGTTGGCGAGCCAGACGTCCGGGCCGAAGACTTCGTAGTGGATACGGGTGGCCGGAATGCCCGCCTCGATGGCTTCGTCCCGGATCTTCTTCATGAAGGGCAGTGGGCCGCAGAGGTACAGCGAGGCATCCGCGGGCAGGTCGACTTCGCGCAGGGACATGAAACCTTCTTTGGCGCCGGACTGCGGGGTCTCGAGCCAGAGCTGCAGTTGGGCATCGATCCTCGCAGCGTCCGCGGTCATCTGGCCGCTGAGTGCCCAGCTCTCCATGGACCGTTCGGCGTGCAGCACCAGGACATCGCGTTCCGTACCGGTGTCCGCGAGGGAGCGCAGGATGGACGCCGTGGGGGTGCAGCCGATCCCCGCCGAGGCAAGGACTACGGGGCCGTCGCCTTCCTTGAGCGTGATCTCGCCGTACGGGTTGGAGATTTCCAGGATGTCGCCGGGCTCGACGGCGGTATGAAGGGCGGTGGACACCTCGCCGCCGTCGTTGAGCTTGGTGGTGAAAATCCGGCTGCTGCCGGCGCTGCCGGAGAGTGAGTACTGGCGGACCTGGCGGAGGCCATCGGGTAGCGTCACCTTGACGCTGACGTACTGGCCGGGCTTTGCCGCGGTGACGGGCGTATCATCGGCGGGTTCCAGGGTGAAGGTCATGGAGTCCTTGCCCGCGGATTCCTTGGCCACCACCCGCCACGGCATCCACATCATCGTGTTGGCCTGGGCTGCGTAGAGGTCCTTCTCCAGATTGATCAGCGCATCGGCCATAAGCCAGTAGACCTCGGTCCACGCCTCGGCGATCTCTGGAGTAATGACGTCAGCCAGATCAGCGGCGATGGCGGCGAACAGATACTCATAGACCACTCCGTACTGTACCTCGGTGATCCCCAAGGAGGCGTGCTTGTGGGCGATGCGGGAGAGTACCTTCTCCGGAAGGGTTCCCGGGTTGTTCACCAGGTGGGTCGCGAACGCGGCGATGCTCCCGGCCAAGGCCTTCTGCTGCTCTCCCGAGCGCTGGTTGGAGCGACTGAAAAGCCCATCCAGGAGTTCGGGGTGAGCGGTGAAGAGGCGGTTGTAAAAATCAGCGGTGATCTCGCCAATCCGCGATCCGACCAGCGGAAGAGTGGCTTCAATGATGGGGCGGGACTTCTCCGAGAGCATGGTTCTCCTGGGGTTGGGGTCCGGCTGGTTGTCCGGACGCGAGCGGTAAATATGCGTATTTGAAATGCGTGTATTTACAGCTCAATTTCTACTCCTCGTAGAAAAGATGTGCAAATCGCGACGCAGTGTGTCGCGGAAGGGTGTTACGGAGCGGCGACCGTGGCTTCGGTTGCTGGGGATATCCCGGCCTGGAACTGTGGCCGCAGTCCTATGGTTTGGAATACCGGGGCCATCTGGCGGGCGTGCGGCAGTGACGCAATCACCACGCCATCGAGCTCCCGGTAGAAGGCTTCCCGTGCCCGCTTCATGGCGTGGCGGAGCCCGCACTCGGTGAGGAGGGGGCAGTCGCCGTTGGGGGACTGGCACTCGGCCGGGTCCTGGCGGCTGTCGAGTTGGCGGAGGAGTTGGCCTACGGTGGCCTTCCTTCCCGAGGCGTTCAAGCGCGAGCCGCCCAGCCGTCCGCGTTCAACATCGATCAGCCCGAGCTCCCGGAGCCGGACCATGGCCTTGCTGACGTGGTTGTAGGGCGTGCCAACAGCATCCGCCACAGCCTGTGTGGTCAACAGCGTTCCGTCGGGAGCTGCTGCCAGGACCATGACAGCGCGGAGGCTCACATCTGCGAACGCGTTGATCTTCATGGCTTTTGCCTAACGTCGTGAGGTCTAGTCCACCCAGATGGTGGGCTCGTGGGAATCCGCTTCCATGGCGCCGAAGGTGAAACCGTCGTTGGTTTGCGTGTAGGGAACAATGGCGGCCAGGACGCCGCCATCCCGGTGCTCGGCTGCCCCGGTGATGCCGTCCGATCCATGGTCCGGCAAGGAGACGTCGTACGCAATGGCGACGGCCCGGTAGCCGTCACGGCCTTGGCGCAACAGCTCCTGGACGTCGGACAGCATTTGTTCCGCGTCCAGCTCACCGTTCTCATCCGGCTCGTTCGGGGTGACCAGGACGATGCGGAGCTCGCCGTCGTGGGACAGCGTGATGCCGAAGGGGAGGAAGCCGCCGTTCTGGAGCAGGTGTTCCTGGGCCGTGCCAATGGCGGTGCCCAGGGTGTCGCAGAGCTCGCGGTCCTGGTCAGGGTTGGAGTCTTGTCCAGCCGGTTGCCCCGTTGCTTGAGGTGTTTGGCTCATGGTGTCAGTATTCCTCTGCGTTGCTAGCCCCGGACGATTGCCAGGACGCGGTCGCGGATCTTTTCCATGGTGGCGTGGTCCTTGGCTTCGGCGTTCAGCCGGAGGAAGGGCTCGGTGTTGGAAGGGCGGAGGTTGAACCACCAGCTGCCGTCCTTGGCGCTGAAGGTGCTGCCATCCATGTGGTCAATCTCAATGTCTTCGGAGGCGAAATCAGCACGGACGCGTTCCACGGCTGCGGCCTTGTCCTCGATTTCCGAGTTGATCTCACCGGAGGAAACGTAGGGTTCGTACTGGCGGCCGAGCTCGGACAACGGACCGTCCTGCTCACCCAACGCAGCCAGAACATGCATGGCTGCCAGCATGCCGGTGTCTGCGTTCCAGAAGTCACGGAAGTAGAAGTGTGCCGAGTGCTCTCCACCAAAAACTGCACCCTCTTGGGCCATCACTGCCTTGATGAAGGAGTGGCCCACGCGGGTACGGACCGCGCGGCCACCGTCCTGGGCCACGAGTTCCGGCACGGCCTTGGACGTCAGCAGGTTGTGGATGATCACCGGGGTTTCTTCGCCGGCCGCCTTCGCGCGGGCGATTTCCCGGCGGGCCACCATGCCGGTGATGGCCGACGGCGATACAGGCTCGCCCTTCTCGTCGACCACGAAGCACCGGTCGGCATCGCCGTCGAAGGCCAGGCCGATGTCGGCGCCGTGCTTGAGGACCGCTGCCTGGAGGTCGCGCAGGTTCTCCGGTTCCAAAGGGTTGGCGGGGTGGTTCGGGAACGAACCATCCAGCTCGAAGTACAGCGGAACGATCTCAAAAGGCAGGCCGGGGAGCAGCTTGTCGCCCAACACTGCCGGGGTGGTCAAACCGGCCATGCCGTTGCCGGCATCCACAACAACCTTCAAACGCCGCGACCCGGAAAGGTCCACGAGCTTGCGCAGGTACTCGGCGTAGTCCTTCAGGACATCCCGCACGCCGATCTGGCCGCGCCTGGCCCCTGCCGGGATGCTGCCCTGGTTCAGGTATTCCTCGGCCAGGGCCTGGATCTCCTTCAGGCCACTTTCGGAAGAAATGGGCTGGGCGCCGGCCTTGGCCATCTTGATGCCGTTGTATTCGGCCGGGTTGTGGCTCGCGGTGAACGTGGCACCGGC
>NZ_JBIVXL010000019.1:0-87894 GCF_044769225.1 Paenarthrobacter sp. NPDC090522 | reverse complement strand
CGGTATTAGACCCAGTTTCCCAGGCTTATCCCAGAGTCAAGGGCAGGTTACTCACGTGTTACTCACCCGTTCGCCACTAATCCCCCCAGCAAGCTGAGGATCATCGTTCGACTTGCATGTGTTAAGCACGCCGCCAGCGTTCATCCTGAGCCAGGATCAAACTCTCCGTTCAAAAACAAAAAACGAAACACAACCACCCCCACCGGAAATCACGGCAAGAAGCAGCTGCAAAATTCGAAACCAGCTGAAAACCAAACCACCACACACGGGGGTGCACGGCGGTCCAGCAAAATCAACCAATCAATAAAACAATCGGTATCAACAAACTTGGCACACTATTGAGTTCTCAAACAACAGACACTAACCAGCACCACCAGCAACCACACAGGCCACCAGATCGCTCCGGAGCAACTTCTCAAACTTACCCGAACCAGCCGCACAAAGCAAACCAACCCGAACCCCCACCAACACCCAGCAGCACACCAAAGCACCACCGAAAACCGGCCATTTGAAAGGGAGAATGTCGCCATCATTTCCGCATCAGCGGCGGCAACTCGAATAACTTTACACACCCCCCACCCCACACACAAATCCACACCCCGTGAACCCCATCACACAACTGAACCACCACCAACCAGCCACCACAGCACCCAACCCAACACCCGCCGTCGAACCCCAGATAGACACCGAAACAACGGGCCAGCGAGAGAGCGACACCCAAAACAGGCGATTCAGTGAGAGAGCGACACCCAAAACGGGCGATTCGGTGAGAGAGCGTCCCAAGGGGGAACGGCGGACACGCGAAAGGCCGGCAACCGCCAACGGGATACCGGCCTTCGCGACGAACGGGACTCAGTGAAGCCCCGGATTCACATCAACGCAGATGCTCAGTGACCTCCGTGGCCAGCACCTTCCGTCCGGCGCATCATGGCGCCGAGCACAACGGCTACCACGGCAATGATCGTCGCGGCGAAGAACGCTGCCTGCATGCCGGCAACCAGCCCGGACGACGCCGAAACCACGGCGAAGATGGAGACCAGCAGCGCGGTACCTGCTGCGCCGGATACCTGCTGGGCCGTGCTCATAATCGCCGAGCCGTGCGAGTACAGGTGCGGAGGCAGGGGGTTCAGGCCGGTGGTAAACGCCGGGGTGAACAGCAATGCCAGGCCCAGGCTAAGCACAACATGCAGGGCAATGACCCAGCCGAGGGCGCTGTGATCGTCCAAACGGGAGAACTGCCACAGTGTCAGGACCATGAGAATCGAGCCGGACACCGTGAGCGGCAGCGGACCCACCTTGTCGAAGATCCGGCCAATCACGGGACCCAGCAGGCCCATCGCCAAACCACCCGGGAGGAGAGCCAACCCGGTCTCCATGGGCTGCAGGTGCAGCGTGTTCTGCAGGTATAGGGGCAGCAGGATCACTCCGCCGAACAGGGCCATCATGGCCACGACCATGAGCAGCGTGGACACCGTGAACATGCGGTAGTTGAAGGCCCGGAGGTCCAGCAACGGAGCGTCGGACTTCTGGAGCGTGAGCTGCCGGAACACGAACAGCGCCAGGCACACGACGCCCACAACCAAGGCGATAACCGGCACGATTCCCGCGTTGGCTCCCCCGATCTGGCTCAGGCCGTACACCAGGCCGCCGAACGCGGGGACTGTCAGAACGACGGAACCAAGGTCAAGGGTGGTCTTGCCGCGTTCCCCAACGTTGGTGAGGAACTTCGCGCCGATGGCCAACGCGGCCAGAGCCACGGGCAGCACGAACACGAACATGAAGCGCCAGGAGAAGTGGTCCAGGATGATGCCGGAGACCGTGGGTCCCATGGCGGGGGCAACCGAGATGGCGATGCTGACATTGCCCATCACGGCTCCTCGGCGGGACATGGGCACCAGCGTGAGGATGGTGGTCATGAGCAGCGGCAGCATAATGGCCGTTCCGCCGGCCTGGACAATGCGGGCCAGCAGAAGCACGGTGAATCCCGGAGCAAGGGCAGCCAGCAACGTACCGCCGCTGAACAAGCCCATGGCCAGCATGAACGAGGCCCGGGTGCTCAACCGCTGCAGGATGAAGCCGGTGGTGGGGATGACCACGGCCATGGTCAACATGAACCCGGTGGCCAGCCATTGGACCGTGGGCGCATCCACCCGGAGGTCCGTCATGAGCCGCTGGAGCGCGACGTTCATGATGGTCTCGTTGAGGATCACCACGAACGTGGCAACCAGCAGGGTGACGATGACCGTGACGGACTCGCGGGACATCTTGCCGGACACCTGCGGGCCCGGCGTCTGCTCAGGAGCAGCTGCGCCGGAAACAGCACCGGTAGCGCCGGAAACGGGATCGCCGGAGGCGCCGGACGTGACGTCGGTAGACATGGGAATTCCCTTGGCTTGAGATTTGGTTTCCGGCGTTCAGCGCCGGTGAAGACAGGAACAGTCTAAACTCCTCCACCATTCCCGTCAGCAGAAAATCCAAACGTCAGGAATCCAGTGGTGCGTTGTCAATCAAACGCACGGGACCGACCTTCGCCGCGATGATCGCCAGGCCTTCGCCGCGGAAAGGAGTCTCCTTGCAGTTTTCGGCAAGCGGCTCAAGGGTGATGGGGTCCACCACGTCGAAGTAGTCCAGTTCCACCAGTGGCTGGGACTGCACGAGTTCGACGGCGGAGTCCAGGTCCAGGGGTTGGTGCGCGTTCGCGCGGGACTCGATCAGGCGCAACGCCCGCGACAACACGAGCGCCGCTTCGCGCTCCTTGTCGGAGAGGAAGCGGTTGCGGCTGGACAGTGCAAGTCCGTCTTCGCTGCGGACGATCGGCACAGGCACAATGTCGACGGGGAAGTTCAGGTCAGCCACCATCCTCTTCACCAGGGCAAGCTGTTGCGCGTCCTTTTGCCCGAAATAGGCGCGGTAGGCCGCCGTCGTTCCATCCGCGGCCGCACCGCCCGGCAGTCCGTAGTGCAGCAGTTTCGCAACCACGGTCAGGGCACCATCGAAGTGGCCGGGGCGGGAAGCGCCCTCCCATTTTTCGCCGAGCGGACCCGAAGTGACCCGCACCAGCGGCTGCCCCCCGGGGTAGACCTCCTCCACGGTGGGCGCGAACACCAGGTCAACACCCTCCGCCTCCAAGAGGGCGAGGTCCGCTTCGAGCGTGCGGGGGTAGCGGTCGAGGTCCACGGCGTCGCCGAACTGCAGCGGGTTCACGAAGATCGTGGCAACAACAACGTCGTTTTCGGCCACGGCTGTCCGCGCCAAGGCCGCATGCCCGGAATGCAATGCCCCCATGGTGGGCACCAGGCCCTGCGACGATCCACCCTTTTCAGCCAGGAGCCGCGCGCTCTCTGAGCGCAGTTCCGCCGCCGTGGTGACGAGTTTGATGGCCATGCTGTTCAGTTTCCTTCCGGCGACGAGTTCCCGTTGAAGGGTTCTGTCCCATTGTCCAGGGCCTCGTTGATCTCCTGCAGTTGATCCGGCCGCAGCAGCCCGCGGTTCTCCGCCCGCCGCGCAGTGGCCTTCGCCATGGCTTGGTAGGCAGCGAGGACGTCGCCGCCGGCACCGCCGTCGTACTCCGTCAGCGCCTGTGCGTGCGCCGAAACGGTACCCACATCGCCTCTGGCCACGGGCCCGGTCAGGGCTGATTCGCCGGACGCTAGGGCGTTCTCCAGTGTGGCCCGCAGCAACGGACCGAGCATCGACTCGGGTGCTTCTACCCCGATTTCGCGCAACAGCTGCGAGGCCTGGGCAACCAGCGTGACCATGTGGTTGGAGCTGTGGGCCAGGGCTGCGTGGTAGATCGTACGGTCCGCCTCCGCAACAACCACCGGCTCCGCGCCCATTTCCACCACCAAGGCCTGCGCAATCGGCAGCATGGCCGCGTCCGCGGTGACGCCGAAGGTGCAATCCATGAGCCTGGTCAGGTCCAGGCTCATGCCGGTGAAGGTCATGGCCGGGTGCATCGCCAGCGGGATCGCGCCCGCCGCACGCACGGGTTGAAGGATTCCGACGCCGAACCGTCCTGAGGTATGCGCCACCAGTTGGCCTGGCTGCCAGGCTCCGAGTTTCGCCAGCCCCTCAACAAGGTCGCCGAGGGCGTCGTCCGGGACAGCGAGCAGCACCAACTCGGACCGCTCCACGATGTCCTGGATCTCCAGGACCGGGACCCCTGGCAGCAGGCTTTCGGCCCGCTCCCGGCTCGCCTCCGAGACGGCGGAAACCCCGACGACGGCGTGCTCGGCCGCGCGCAAAGCCGCACCCAGGACGGCGCCCACTTTGCCGGCGCCGATGATCCCGACTCCGAGTCGTCCTGGCCTAGCCATGATGGGGATCCTCCTGTTGGGTGGTGTTGGGTTCGACGGCGGGTGGCTGGGTTGGGGCGTGCGGCTGGAAGGACACCTGGGCGAGCCACTGCTCGGAGGTTTGCCGCTTCCTGGCTTCCCTGGCACGCGCGGCCTGCTGGTCGAAGAGTTGCACAGCCTGCGCCACATCAGCTTGGTAGAGGCGTGGCGCCACGGGCCCGGCCGTGGTGTGCAGGACCAAGTCGGTCACCCCGAACCGGCGCGCCAACGGTCCCTGCTGCAGCGCCATGGACTGGGTGCGTTGGTGCGGAACGAGCACCAAGGCGTGCCACCAGCGGCCGGAACGGAGCAGCAGCGCAGTGCGTGTTGCCAGGAATCCGTTGCGGCGCCAGCCAAGGGGGGCCAAGAGACGCGCTCGCCGGGGGGTCGTCGTGAAACCATCGTTGCCGCCGGACACCGGCGCCCAGCCTTCCAGTCCGGCAGTGAAGACACCCTGTGGATCGTCAACGCCCGGGTCCGGGAGGACGAGCGAGAGCATCACCATGACATCGGACTTCAATCCGACCGGCAGCAGCGTGGTCCGCGCAGCATTCTCGTTGCCGGACGTACCTCCATACCCTGCAACGTTGACGTGCATCCGGTACCACCCGAAGAGGCGCCACAAGGGAGACTGCGTGATCTTGAGCGCCTGGATCCGGCCGGGCGGGACGGTTTGGGCCTGCGTGTCCAGGAGGCCATAGCGCAGCCGGATGCCGTCCGGGGAAATGGCCGCAGTGAAGTTGTACCCCTTGTTGAAGGAACTCCAGTAGGCCGCGCCGATACCCAGAATGGCCGGGATCAGGGCAAAGAAGATCGCGTTGTTCTCGGTGTACACGGAGATGGCAACCGAAGCAGCTGCGGCCAGCAGGATGCCCACGGTCTGTTCGCTCAAGAGCAACGATCCAATCAACCGCGACGGCGGAACGGACAGGACGCGCTGCTCGGGCGCCTCCGGGATCTCCTCGATGGTCTCCTGTCCGGTGACCACACCGGCGGCACGCGCAAGGATCGCCGCCCGCAGTTGCTTGGCCTGCGCCAAGGGAAGGTAAGCCAGGCGCACCGCCGATTCACCGGCGTCGGCCACTTCGAACTTGAGCTCGGCGAGGCCGAAGATCCGCGCCAAGAGCGGCTGAACAATGTCGATCGCCTGGACGCGGTCCAGCCGGGCCTGGCGTTGTTGCTTGAACAGCCAGCCCGTATTCACGCGGACATAGCCCTCGGCCACCTGGTACCGGGTGAAGTACCAACTGAGGATGAAACCGCCGACGGCAAGAAGCAGCAGCACCCCGCCGCCCACCAACAACCAGAAGACCCGTCCGTTGAGGTGTGGATCAAGGAAATCGCGGCCCTGGAGTACGCGCTCGAAAGCGTCGCGACCGAAGAAGTAAAGCACCGCGGCCAGCGCTACCCACCCCCGCACAAACGGCGAGGCAGGATGCACGCGCCGCCAATCGCCGTCGACCGCTTTTCCCGGAAGGCTCACTTCCGGGCTCACAGCCCGGCCAGCCTGGCTTCTCCACGGGCGGAAAGCTGCTCGCGCAACCGCGCGCCCTCAGCGGCCGGCAGTCCAGGCAGGTGGGCGTTGGTTCCCGCGGAGGCGGTGTGGAGTTTCAGGGTGCACAGCCCCAGGCTGCGTTCCACGGGCCCCACCGCGACGTCCACGTACTGCATGCGGCCATACGGCACCACCATGGTGCGCTGGAAGAAGATGCCGCGACGGATCAGCAGGTCATCGTCGCGTTCCGCATAACCGATCGCCCGGACCTGGCGGGGAATGAGCACCAGCCGCCACAAGGCCAGAACCAGCATGAAGGCAGGGACCGCGATCGCGAGCCACAGCGGGGGCCAACGCCACCAGCCCAACTGCACGAATACCAGGGGAAGGCTCAGGATCGCCACCATCACCAGGTTGCCCACGGCCCACTCCACCAGCCGCACGGTGACGTACTTCGGCGAAACGCGCAGCCACTGGACGCCCGGCGGATCAATCGCCTCGGTATGCATATTCGCCTTCGCCTTTTGTTTCGCCGCGCCGCTTCTCCGGTCCCCCGGCGGTACCGCCCTCGAAGTCCTCCGGCGGGATGCGGCAGAACCGCTCCACCACCAGCCCGACGATGATCATCACCACTCCGCCGCCGCCCATCAGGAGGGCGTTCCAGAGGATGCCCTCACCGCTTCGCAGGGTGCCGATCCGCAGGAGGTCAAGGGAAATCCCGGCGTGCCAGCCAAGGAGCAACGTCCCGGCGTACGCGCAGGCCTGGGCAAGGACGAGTGTCCGGGCCGCCATGATGGGGTCCAGCATGGTCTTCTTCTTGCCGTTGCGCCACCGCAGCACGCGGATGCCCATCACCAGGGTCAGCAAGGCAATCACGCCCATGGTGGCCAGCGCCGAGACGGGCAGAACCGGTGTGGGCATGCTGACACGGTTGGTCACCGTCGTGGCCAACCAACCGATCAAGGCGGATACGACGGCGATAATCACCAGGACCCACGGACGCATGGCTTTCATGGGCTACTCAACAGCTCCCGTGGCAGGCACACCGGCAACGTCGCCATAGCCGTCGAAGCGGCGGATGTCCGGCATGTCGGCGGCGACGGCGGCCAGCTCAGCCACGCTCTTGCCGCCCAGCTGTGCGTTCGGTTCCAGGAGCGACCACGGGTACAGGACGAAGGCCCGCTCGGCGGCCCGGGGGTGCGGGATGGTGAGGACGGGATCGTCGCTCTGCACGTTTCCATACACAATGATGTCCACGTCCAGCGTCCTGGGACCCCAGCGGACTTCGCGGGTCCGGAGATGCTTTTGCTCCACCGCATGGCAGTGCTCCAGGAGCTCCGACGGCGCAAGGGTGGTTTCGATGGCCATGACCATGTTCAGGAAGTCAGGCTGGCCCTCCGGACCGCCAACAGCCTTGGTCTGCACCACAGGGGAAACCCCGAGGAGGCGCACCTCCGCCGGATCCACCAAATCCGCGACGGCGGTGGTCAGGGTGTCGTTTCGCTCCCCCAGGTTGCTGCCGAGTGCCAGGATCACCTTGGTGTACCCGGCGCTCATGTCCGCTCCCGGTGCACACTGACCGTCACGTCGCCGAAGGGAACCTCGATGGGAGCCTTGGGCTTGTGGACCGTAACGTCGACGGCGGCAAGGGTCCGGTAATTGGCCAGGATGCCCTCGGCGATCCTCACGGAGAGGGCTTCGATCAGGTTCAAGGGCTCGCCCTCGATGTACGAGGTGATCAGTTCAGCGACCTCGCCGTAATGCGCTGTGTACTGCAGGTCATCCGTCTCGGCGGCCTTGGTGAAATCCGTGTGCAGCACGGCATCCACCACGAACGGCTGGCCATCGCGGCGCTCGAAATCGAACACCCCGTGATAGCCGACGGCGGTGATGCCGGTCAGCGTGATCCTGTCCACAGCGCCTCCGATCAGCGGGCGATCCGGGCGGCGACCTTGACGGCGTCAAGGCTTGGGCCGACGTCGTGAACGCGGACAGCCCAAGCACCCTTCGCGGCGCTCAAGGCGGTGATGGCGGCAGTAGCAGCGTCCCGCTCCTGCGGGGCCGCGGCCTTGCCGGAAACAGTCAGGAGGGAGCCAAGGAAGCGCTTGCGGGAAGCGGCAACCATCACCTTGTGGCCAAGCTCAAACAAACTGTCGAGGTTCTTGAGGATCTCCCAGTTCTGGTCCTCGTTCTTGGAGAAGCCCACGCCCGGGTCAACAATGATCTGCTCCGGGGCAACGCCGGCCGCGTACAGCTTGTCGCGGACGCCCTTCAGCTCAGCCACGACTTCCTCGGTGACGTCCTCATAGTCAGCGAGGCTGTCCATGGTTTGGGCATCGCCGCGCCGGTGGGTCAGGATGTACGGAACCTTGGTGCGTGCCACCAGTTCAGGCATGCCGTCCTCGATGGTGAGGCCTGAAACATCGTTGATGATCGCGGCTCCGGCTTCGACAGCAGCTGCTGCCGTGGAGGTGTGCATGGTGTCGATGCTGACCAGCGCACCCGCCTTGACCAAAGCCTGGATGACGGGGAGCACGCGGCGCTGTTCCTCTTCGGGGTCCACCGGCTCTGCGCCGGACCGCGTCGATTCGCCACCGACGTCGATGATGTCGGCGCCAGCGTAAAACATCCGCAAGCCCAGGGCGATCGCCGTGTCAGGCGTGCGGTGCGTGCCGCCGTCGCTGAAGGAATCCGGGGTGACGTTGAGGATTCCCATAACGAGGGTCCGGTCCGTTGGCAGGTCCTGGAACCTGGCCGCGGGTCGCGGCTTGCGAAGAACCGGCAGGGGGCTTGTGGCCGGGCCGGTTCCGGGTGCTGCAGCGAGGGAATCCATATATAGCTTTACCTTCCGAGTATGAGGCTCATGGCCTCGGCGCGGGTGGCCGGGTCATGGAGTTGACCGCGCACCGCACTGGTGACGGTCTTGGCGCCTGGTTTGCGGATGCCGCGCATGGACATGCACATGTGTTCGCATTCCACCACGGCAATCGCCCCGCGGGGGTTGAGGTGCTTCACGAGCGCCTCAACGATCTGCGTGGTGAGGCGCTCCTGCACCTGGGGGCGGCGCGCATAGATGTCCACGAGCCGCGCGAGCTTGCTGAGGCCGGTCACCTTGCCGTCATGTGACGGAATGTAACCAACATGCGCGACGCCGTGGAACGGAACCAGGTGGTGTTCGCAGGTCGAATAGAAGGGAATGTCCTTCACCAGGACAAGCTCTTCATGGTCGAGGTCGAACGTGGTGGACAGGACATCCACAGGGTTCTGGTGGAGGCCGGCAAAAACCTCGGCATACGCCTTGGCCACGCGCTTGGGCGTGTCCTGCAGGCCTCCGCGATCGGGGTCTTCACCGATGGCCAGCAGGATTTCACGAACCGCTGCTTCGATGCGGGGGCGGTCCACTTTGTGGCTTCCCTTGGAATCGCCGGCTGAGCCGTGGGCGGCGGCGAGGTCGTCGTCGTCGAAATGAGTCACAGCAGAAAGCTTAGCCGTGAAGCGGGGAGTCGTTGCCGCCGTCGGGTCCCGGTGCCTGGAAGTTGTCCTGGCTGCTGACGCCTTGGGCGTGCGGGGCGACGGAGTCCAGCGGCTCGTCCAGGCGGGCCTTCTTGGCTTCCTCCTGGGCTTCGCGTTCGGCCTTTTCGGCGCGGCTTTCCACCGGCGGGATGGTCTGCACCGGACGGGATTCCTTGGACAGCCAGATCTCGCGGAAGTCGCGCTTGCGGACGTCACGGAAGATGTCAGCAATTTCGGCTTGGTTCAGGGTTTCACGCTCGAGCAGTTCCAGCGCCAGCCGGTCCAGGATGTCGCGGTTTTCGGTGAGGATGGCGTAGGCCTCGTCATGTGCCTGGTCGATGAGCCTGCGCACTTCCTCATCCACCACGTAGGCGATCTGGTCGGAGAAGTTGCGCTCCTGTGCGGCGTCACGGCCCAGGAACGGCTCGCCGCCACCCTGGCCCAGCTTCACGGCACCGACGCGTTCGCTCATGCCGTACTGGGTAACCATCTTGCGGGCGGTCCCGGTGGCCTTCTCGATGTCATTCGAGGCGCCCGTCGAGGGATCGTGGAACACAATTTCCTCGGCAACGCGGCCACCCATGGCGTACGCCATCTGGTCCAGCAGTTCGTTGCGGGTCACCGAGTACTTGTCATCCTCGGGCACCACCATGGTGTACCCGAGGGCGCGGCCACGCGGGAGGATGGTGATCTTGGTGACCGGGGCCGAGTTGCGCAGTGCTGCGGCAACCAGGGCGTGCCCACCTTCGTGGTAGGCAGTGATCTTGCGTTCGAGTTCCTTCATGACACGGCTGCGCTTCTGCGGTCCTGCCATGACGCGGTCGATGGCCTCATCCAATGCCCGGTCATCAATCAGGTTGGCGTTGGAGCGTGCCGTCAGCAGTGCGGCTTCGTTGAGGACGTTGGCCAGGTCCGCACCCGTGTAACCGGGGGTCTTCTTGGCAACAGCCTTCAGGTCAATGCCCTGGGCCATTGGCTTGCCCTTGGCGTGGACGTTCAGGATCTGCTCGCGGCCAACAAGGTCCGGAGCTTCCACGGTGACCTGGCGGTCGAAGCGGCCCGGGCGAAGCAGTGCGGGGTCCAGGACGTCCGGACGGTTGGTCGCGGCGATCAGGATGACGTTGGTCTTGACGTCAAAGCCATCCATCTCCACCAGGAGCTGGTTCAGCGTCTGCTCACGTTCGTCATTGCCGCCTCCGATGCCGGCACCACGGTGACGGCCAACGGCGTCGATCTCGTCCACGAAGATGATGGCCGGGGAGCTTGCCTTGGCCTGCTCGAACAAGTCACGGACACGGGAAGCACCAACACCGACGAACATTTCGACGAAGTCCGAGCCGGAGATGGAGAAGAAGGGGACCCCGGCCTCGCCAGCCACAGCGCGGGCCAGGAGGGTCTTACCGGTACCTGGAGGGCCGTAAAGCAGCACGCCCTTGGGGATCTTGGCGCCAACTGCCTGGAACTTGGCGGGCTCCTGGAGGAACTCCTTGATTTCCTGGAGCTCTTCCACGGCCTCGTCTGCACCTGCAACGTCAGCGAAAGTCACTTGCGGCATGTCCTTGTTGACCAGCTTGGCCTTGGACTTGCCGAACTGCATCACCTTGGAGCCGCCACCCTGCATGCGGGAAAGGAGGAACCAGAAAAGCACACCGAGCAGCAGCACCGGAATCAGCAACGAGAACAGGCCGGAGAACCAGTTGTTCTCAACGGGCTGGTCAGTGAAGCCCTTTTCCGGGTTGGCGTTGGTTACGGCCTTGACGACGTCCGGGCCACGGTCCGTGACGTAGAAGAACTGGACGTTCTTGCCCTTGTCCTGGCCATCAATGTTCAGGTTGTCCTTGAGCACCAGATCAACGCGGTTCTCCGCATCGAAGATCTTTGCCTGTTCCACCTTGCCGCTCTGGGAAAGGAGATCCAGGCCTTCTTTGGTGTCGATCCTCGTAGAGCCACCGGGAGCCAACGTTGCGAACGCCACCAGGAGCAAGCCGACGACGACAACAATCCAGATGCCCGGGCCCTTGAAGAAATTCTTAGCTTTCATCTGATCGGGGTTGCGCCCCGTCCCTCCTGGTAGTGCTGCAAGGCGCAACTTCTGCGCGCGAGTGGTGCTGCTTCAGTTTCTAGCTATACACCGTACCCAGTAATTCACGCACTGGAATGCGCAAAAGTTCCCTCTGGGCGTACAGGGGCGCAGGTCGCTACTGGCCCGCCGAGCACCTGTTCACGCCCGACGCACCCACCCCCCACACCCGCACGCGCCCGGCGCACCCGTTCACACCCGACGCACCCACCCCCCACACCCACAAAACCCTCGCGCACCCGTTCACGCCCACACCCACAAAACCCTCGCGCACCCGTTCACGCCCACACCCACAAACCCTCGCGCACCCGTTCACGCCCCACGCACCCCACCCCCACACCCACACGCGCCCGGCGCACCCGTTCACGCCCCACGCACCCCACCCCCACACCCACGAACCCTCGCGCACCCGTTCACGCCCCACGCACCCACCACCCACACCCACAAAACACTCGCGCACCCGTTCACGCCCGGCGCACCCGAGAGCTCGGGTGCGTGAAGCGGAAATGGATGCGCCAACCCTGCAGAAGGGGTGCGTGGGGCGCAGGCGGGTGCGACTTTCAATGTCTCCTGCGGCACACCCTTGTCCACATACGACCGAAAGCACCTGTTCCAAGTTCGGCACAGGTCCGCATCGTTGATGTCATGCCTTTCTCCACCTTGATCATGAGCTCCGACGCCGCCCGGATCGGGCAAGACCCGCGCCTTCTTGCCAAGCGGGCCCAGCGGGGAGAGCTCGTCCGTGTGCGTCGGGGAGCCTACGTGCCGGCTCAGCTCTGGTCCGCCCTAAGCGAACCTCAAAAGCACGGTCTCCTCGCTGCAGCTTTGGTCCAGAGCAGCCAGAAAAGACCCGTCTTCGCAATGAAATCGGCCGCTTTGCTGTGGGGATTGGGTGTGGTCGGAGTTCCAGACAAATTGCAGACGGTCACGAACGATCCTCGTGGTGGGCGGTCCAAGCACGGAGTTCAACGAATCCTCGGAACCGTCGATCACGGTGTGTGCGAACTCGGCGGATTTCAGGTTACGGATAAGGCCCGGACCACCATCGAACTGGCAGGGGCCCTGAGGTTTGCCGAAGCACTGGCTGTGGTTGACTCCAGCCGTCGCGAGCCGCCCAAGGTTTCCACGGGCAAAGCTTCGGATTGGGACAAGGACGTCCCGTGGGGCATCACGCTTGAGGAGAGGATCCTGCAAGACGCTGCATCCTCCCTTGGCTCGTCGTCCAGACAACAGCGTGCGGCCAAAATAATCGAATTCTCCGATCCTCAGTCGGAATCCGTTGGCGAGTCAATGAGCCGGGCAAAGATGATCCTGCAGAGATTTCCCTTGCCGCAGCTGCAAGCGTCCTTCGCGCTAAAGAGTGGAAAGACCGCACGAACGGATTTTTGGTGGCCCGAACTCGATCTCGTGGGTGAATTCGATGGCCAGGGAAAGTACCTGCGAAACCGACTTCGCGGCGGCAAGACCATTCAACAAGTGGTCATGGAAGAGAAAGCACGGGAGAACGCCCTGCGTGCACTCGGATTAACCGTCATTCGCTGGGATTGGGCCGAGATGATGAACCCTGTCGCATTCGCCAAGATCCTGACCGACGGAGGCCTGGTCCCAGTTCGCCCCGGACGATGAGCTACCCGGGGCACCTTCGACACATCTGCCGCACCCACACGCGCCGAACGCACCCGTTAAGCAGACCCGCCGCACCCCATCGCGCCAAGCGCACCCGGTGGGACGGGTGCCTCGGGCGGAAATGGTTGCGTCGCAGAATCAGGCGTACCACCCGACGAGGGCTCACCGAAAAACAAGGCGCCACGTCGTAAAAGGCTGCGTGCCGGAATCACGCGCATTGCCGCACCCTTACGCGCCCAGCGCACCCGTTAAGCACGCTCGCCGCACCCTTTCGCGCCGAGCGCACCCGGTGTTACGGGTGCCTCGGGCGGAAATGGGTGCGTCGCAGAATCAGGAGTACCGCCCGACGAGGGTTCACCGAAAACAAGGCGCCACGTCGTAAGAGGGTACGCGCCGGAATCACGCGCATTGCCGCGCCCGCATGCGCCGAGCACACCCGCCGCACCACCTCACGCCCAGCGCACCCGTCAAACACACCCGCAGCGCACACACACGCCGAACGCACCCGTCAAACACACTCGCCGCGCACACACGCGCCGAGCGCACCCGTTAAACACACCCGCCGCACCCTTTCGCGCCGAGCGCACCCGGTGGGGATGGGTGCGCTGAGCCGAAACGGGTGCGGCGGGGCAGCGTGCTGCTGCGGAAGTTCGACCTATTCGTAAACGTGCGGGGCCAGGGTGCCCACGAAATCCAGGTTCCGGTACTTCTCGGCGTAGTCCAGGCCGTAGCCCACCACGAACTCGTTGGGGATGTCATACCCGACGTACTTGACGTCGATTTCCACCTTGGCAGCGGTCGGCTTGCGGAAGGCGGTGCAGATCTCCACGCTGGCGGTCCCGCGGGATTCCAGGTTGGACTTGAGCCAGGAGAGTGTAAGACCGGAGTCGATGATGTCCTCGACAATCAGGACGTCCTTGCCCATGAGGTCGGTGTCCAGGTCCTTGAGGATACGGACCACGCCCGAGGACTGGGTGCCCGAACCGTAGGACGACACAGCCATCCAGTCCATGCTGACGTGGCTGTGCAGTGCACGGGCGAGGTCCGCCATGACCATCACGGCACCCTTGAGGACACCGACGATCAGCAGTTCGCGGCCCTCGTAGTCCTTGTCGATCTGCGCTGCCAGTTCGGCGATGCGCGTCTGGATTTGCTCTTTGGTGTAAAGAACGTGCTTGAGGTCTGCCTGGACGTCGTTTGAATCCACCAATGGCTCCTGTTTGATGCTCGGGGTGCGGCTACTGTTGGGCCGATTTCTGATGCCGGAATACTAGCTTCCCACAGCGCGCGGCCTCGCGGGGACCGGTGGGTGCCGGATCACTTGGCGCAGCGCCCCGATCCTGCTCCAAATCGCTCAGTGAAAGGCGGTAGACGCTGACATGGCCGGGCAGCTCCACCGGACCTGCCGAACCACGCCGCCGGAGCAGCGCTTCCGCGGCCTGGAGGCGCCCGTAACCGGGTTGTTGACCGCCGACGTCGGCCGCCGCCTTGGCAATGACGCGGAACCTCAGCGCCGGGGCAAGGTCCCGGACGGCGTCCTCAGGCAACCAAGCTCCGTCCGGCGTCCGGTTCACGAGAGAGAGGTAGGTCTGCTGGGCCAGGTCCTCCAGGAAGTCGGCATCCTGCTGGAGGATGGCCGCGGTCCGGGCCAGGGATTCGGCGACGCCGGGTCCGAGCTTATCTTCCAGCACCGGCATGACCTCAACCCGGGTCCGGGACCTGGCGAAAGACGGATCGGCATTGCTGGGATCGTGCCACGGAGAAAGCTCTTCCACGTCGCAGATTTCCAGGGTCTCGGAACGCCGCAAGCCAAGGAACGGGCGGAGCAAACGCTCCCGCGCCGGCCGCATACCGGCCAGGGACCGGGTGCCGGAACCACGGGCCAGGCCCAGCAGGACCTGCTCAGCCTGGTCATCCAGCGTGTGGCCCAAGAGGATCGCTTCGGAGCCAAGGTCATCGGCCGCGGCTTCGAGTGCTGCGTGCCGGGCATCCCGGGCCGCAGCTTCCGGTCCGAAGCCAGTGGAAGCCACGGTCACCGAGCGCACTTCCACAGGTGAGAGGCCGAGTTCGCGGAGAACTGAGGCAGCCTCAGCAGCTACTTCGGCCGAGCCGGGCTGCAGCTGATGGTCCACCACCACGCCCGCGACGGAAATCGGACGCCCATCCACGTGGCCCCGGCGGGCAAAGTACGCGGCAACAGCAGCCAAAGCCAAGGAATCAGGTCCGCCACTGCAAGCCACCAGCACCCGTGATGGGTAGCCGGCAGCGGCCAAGGCGTTCTGCAAGTGTTTGCGTGCTTTGCCAACGACCGGCGCCAAACGGCCAGGCCGGCGTCGGCCTTTTCCGGAGGCCGTATCCACCGAGGCGCCACCTGCCGCGGAGGCAGGGCCGTGCGAACCGCCAGATCCCGAAGCGGCACTCCCAGCGGCAGGGCCGGGCGAACCGCCAGGTCCCGAAACGCCACCTGCCGCGGCGGCAGGGCCATGCGAACCGCCAGGTCCCAAGGCGGCATTCACCGCGGCACCGGAGCCCGAGGCGTCAGGGAGCGAACCGCTCAAAGCCCCATCCGCTCGAGCCAGAGCTTGGGATCGTGGATCTCTTCTTCCGTGGGCAGGTTCCCGGCCGAATCCCACACCTTGTTGAAGCCATCCATGCCGGCCACCGCCACCACGCCGCGGACGAACTTGGCGCCATCGGTGTACTGACGCATCTTGGCGTCGAGCCCGAGGATGTTGCGGATGAACTTCTCCACGATCCCGCGGTCCTTGCCGCGATCATTGAAGCGCTGGCGAATGGTCCTGACCGAGGGCACGATGCTCGAATCCACGGCGTCCATCACCACGTTCGCATGGCCTTCGAGCAGGCTCATGACGGCGGTGATGTGGGAAAGAGCGGCTTTCTCCTCGGGGTCCTGGAGGAGGTCGAGAATGGCTCCGCGACCAGGGACATTGCCCGATGCGGTTCGGTCCTTCAGGGACTTGGCCACGGCACTGGCACGTTCAACCAGGGAATCCATGTTGCCGAGCAAGTGGCCGCTGAGGTTCTCGATCTGGTCCAGCATGTGGTGCCGGAGCCAGGGTGCCGCAGCGAACTGGACCCGGTGCGTTTGCTCGTGCAGGCAGACCCAGAGCCGGAAGTCGTCCGGGTGGACGTTCAGCTCACGTTCCACGGAGATGATGTTGGGCGCAACCAGCAGGAGCCGGCCGCCCGGTGGAACGTTGGAGCCCGGAGCGAGCGCGGCGAAGGGGTCGTATTGGCCCAGGACCTTGCTGGACAGGAAAGCGAGGATGGCTCCGAGCTGGCTTCCCGTAATGGCACCGCTGGCGCTGGCTGCCGCCGGAGACATGGAAATTCCGCTGCGGCTCTCAAGGAGCTTCTGCAGCGCCGGTTGCAGCATGACGGAGAAGCTTTGGGTGTTGGCCTTGGACCACGAGGCCCGGTCAACCACCAGGACGTGCGAATCGCGGAGGTCCTTGGCGGCCTCGAGCCCGGTGATGTCATGGACATGCGGGACGGAGATGTCCGCGTTGAAACGCAGGTTCTCCACGGCTTTGCCGATCTCCGCAGCACTGAGCGCCGGGCCGGGAGGAGCCAGCCGGGCGGCAGTGGCCGCGGCAAGGTCCCAATTGATCAGGGACGAAGCCCCTGCTGACGAATCTCGGGCGGATGTCACCATACGGTCCATCACATCACACGTAACTGACAGTGCGCCCTTAAGTTCGCTCCGCGCTGAGCTTCAGCCGCGGCATCCGCAGGCAGCGAGGACCGAAGCCGAACGGTCCATGGCTACCTTGTTTCCCGCCGCGCCCGGCTCCAGGCCGTTACCAATGAAGGAGAACACCAGGAGCCGTCCATCCGCATCCACCACGTAGCCACTCAGGGCGATCACGGTGTTGAGCGTCCCGGTCTTGGCCCGGACCAGCCCTGCGCCCTGGGCGGTACTCGGATCCACGTACCTGTCATCGAGGGTGCCGGTGAGTCCGGCGACGGGGAAACCATCCAACGCCGCCCGCAGCGAAAGATCGTGCCCGCTGGTGATGGCGCGGACCACCTCAGCAAACTGTCGTGCGCTGACCTGGTTCTCCAGCGCGAGGCCGGAAACATCGGCCAACTCCATGGAATCCGTGGCGATTCCCAACTCCCCCAGCCTCTGCCGCACGGCCGCTGTGGCGCCGTCGTACGTCGCTTTCTGGCCCGAAGCGGCAGCCGTGAGCCGTCCCAGCGCTTCCGCAAGGAAGTTGTCCGAGGTTTGGAGCATGTGGTCCACCTGCTCGCTGACCGTGGCGGATTCGGCGCTGGCCAGCAGTTTGGCGGGGAGGCCCTTGCCGCGTTCGACGCCGGAACCCACCTCGACGCCGGCAGCGGCCAATTGCTCGGCGAAGGCTTGGGCGGTGGTCACCGCGGAATCCTGCGGACGGGGTCCCGTGGTGGTGGTTGGCGAGTAGCGCCCGGAGTTCAAGGCCAGGGAGTACAGGGGGGCAGTCTCCCCGGCGGCGACGTCGCCAAGGCTCCAGGCCGGGTTCAAGGGAGCGCCGGAGAACAAGGAATCGTCCACCTGAACGGTCACGGGACCTTTGATACCGGCGTTTTTCAGGGAGGCAGTGGTGTCCGCCGCCAAAGTAGCCAGCCCGGCATGGCCCAGCACAGCGGAGGGGTCGGAAGCACCTCCGCCCAGGAGCACATCCCCTCCCCCGGTGAGGACCACCGTGTGGGGATCATCCGTACCGAGCACGCGGGTAGCGAAACGGGTTTCCGGACCCAGGGCTTTCAACGCGGCGACGGCGGTGAGCAGCTTCATGTTCGACGCGGGGATCCGGTTGGCGGCAGCGTTCCGGTCGAAAAGTACCTTGCCCGTGGCGGCATCGAGCACAACACCGGTGATGGAACCGGAACCTGACGGCTTCAGTGTCTCTTCCAGGAGTTTTGCAACGTCGGCCTGCACGGGCATGGGCGCGTTGGCGTCGAGGGGCTGGACAGCGCTGGAACCGGACAAGGCGCCTGGCGACTGTTGCCAGGAAGGAAGGGACGGCGAAGGCTTGGGGGCCAGCAGCCCGGGGACCATCCCGGCCACCACCACGGCTACGGCGCAGAGCAAAACGGCGGCCAAGAGCAACGGCCATTTCAGGCGACCCCAGCCCGCGGACAGCCCAGCGCGGGCATCCCCGTTTTTAATGCCCATCATGGAAGTTGCTTGGTCCTGTCAGTCCTGAAATGTCCCCGCCGGTTCAAGAAACCCGGGTGTCTCGCTATATCCTCAATAGTAGTCGGCGGCGTCGGCTGTACTTTCGCCTGCCGCCAGCCTTGGGCTAAGCAGACCGCCTGTGGAACCGCCAGCTCTGGCGGCCTCCGTTTCCGGGCGGAGCCTAGCCCCACCCAGACCCCGTTCAAGGAGCATTCCATGAAGCACGACGTGACCATCGAGATTCCCAAGGGATCGCGCGTCAAGTACGAAGTTGACCACGAAACCGGCCGTGTCCGCCTGGACCGCGTCCTGTTCACTTCCATGCAGTACCCCACGCACTACGGCTTCTTCGAGAACACCCTGGGCGAAGACGGCGACCCGCTGGACGCATTGGTGCTCCTGCAGGACTTCGACCTCCACCCGGGCGTCATTGTTGAGTCCCGCCCCATCGGCGTTTTCAACATGACCGACGACGGCGGCGGAGACGCCAAGGTCCTCTGCGTTCCCGTGGACGCCCGCTTCGACCACATCCAGGAAGTCAGCGATGTCAGCGAATTCCTGATCAAGGAAATCGAGCACTTCTTCACCCGCTACAAGGACCTGGAACCGGGCAAGTGGGTCAAGGCCGAGGGCTGGGGCGACCGCGCGGCTGCCGAAGCCGAGCTGGAAGCTTCCATCAAGCGTTTCACTGCAGAAGGCCACTGATCCTTCCCGAACTAAGTCGCAGCTGAGCGCGTTTTGAAGGCTGAAAACGCGCACTAATGCGACTCAGTTGGGTGACGACGGCGGGTGGTGCGATCCCCTGGGAACCGCACCACCCGCCTAAGCAACGCGGGATCACTTGAGGCCCCTTCGGAACCTCGACACGAGCCTCAAGTGACCCCGCATTGCTTTGATGGGCACCGCTCCCCATCGCGGTGGTGTCCCGGTGCGCCTAGGCTTGGACGAGGTTTTTCGACTCACACACCACGCATGCAAAAGGGGTTGCACATGGCTGGGTTCTACGGTGCGGACATCGCACAGCTTCGCAGTCTGGCCGGGGTGATGGGCAAGGCTGCGGACGCGATCACCACGCAAAGCGCACAACTGTCCAACGCCATCAATTCGGCCAACGCCTGGCAAGGCCGCGATGCCACCATGTTCAAGAACGACTGGAACAGCCAGCACCGGCATAGCCTGGTCAAGGCGGCCAGCATGCTGCGGGACAACGCAAGCCTGTTGAAGAAGAACGCCAACCAGCAGGAGTTCGCGAGCCACAACGACGGCTCCCGCAGCTCAGTGGGCGTCATCAAGGACGTTTACGACACCGGAATGGGCGTCAAGGACCTCGGCTCCCAGCTCTGGGCGGCCTACAAGCTGGGCAAGCTCGGCTGGCAGGACTTCGCCAAGACGCGGGAAGTCCTCACCAACTGGCGGGCCGGCGGAACAGCGGTGAAGGACGCCCTGACCGCGCTGCGCAATGGCGAGAAGATCACCGACGTCATCACTGACCTCAAAGCCAACATTCCCTACAGCCAGGCCTTCCAGGACGCGAGCAAGTTCTCCAAGGGCCTCCGGGTGGCCGGTGCGTTGGCTGCGCCGCTGAACATCGTGGGCGGCATCAGCGACATGATCAACCCGGAACACGACGGCTGGCGGGGTACGGGCGACCGGGTGGCAGGTGGCTTGTCCGTGGTGGGCGGCGTGGGCAGCATCATGCTCATGACAGCAGGCGGCGCGGCGATGCTGGGCCCGATCGGCGCCCCGATCGTGATCGGCGCAGGGATCGTGGCCGGGGCCTGGGCACTCGGCAACCTCGTGGCAGACAACTGGGATTCCATCACCAACTTTGCACGCAATCCGGGCAGCTACATCGCCGACGGTGCCAGGGAAGTGGGCAACTTCGCCAAGGACGTAGGCAGTAAGGTGGCTGACGGGGTCAGTAATGCCGCCAAGTCAGTTGGAAACTTTGTCGGAGGGATATTCGGATGACCACCAACACCATGAAATGGACTGCGCGGGACATTGAAGCCGCAGCCAAAGTCCTGGGTACGGCCAGTGCCACCGGCGCCGCGCTGCCCACGCTGACCGACGAAGAAGTGGTAGCCCTGGACGGCGTGCAGCACGAGCAGATCGTGGCGCTTCCGTGGCTTTCCTCGCAGGATGCCAGCAAGGAACTCCTGTGCGCAGTGGCCCTTCGCGGCCTGCTGGCCAAGGAACTGGTCTACCCCGTGATTTTCGAGGGTGAGGCAGAACCCACGCGCCTGCACGCAACGGAAGAAATCACCGGTGCCCTAACCCTGCGCCGCAGCGGCAACAGCGTGGTCTCGGTGGAGCGAACGGTGTCCACGGGCAAGCGCTGGCTGTACGGCTATGTGCACGACGAAGGCGTCCTGATCGAGGAAGTGGACGAGGGCGGCCTGCACGGCTTCACGGTGGTCTCCCGCGACCAGTTGGTCCCCCGGCTGGCAGAATTCGTGGACCCCAAGGGCGCTGCGCAGCGCGATTCCGAACCCACGGAATACACCGAACCGGCTTTTGAAGAGTATGCCTCCAAGGCTTTGTCCGACACCGAGGCTGCCAGCAACGTGGTGGCCTTCAACACGGACACCAACGAATTCCCTACCGTCACCCTGTACACGGGTCCGTCCGGCGTGCAGGTCCTGACCCCGCGCGTCGAAGGCGAAACGGTCTCGCTGGAGGTCAAGGAAACGTCCGCGGCTACCTTGGCCGGTATCCTGGCTGGTCTCGCAGGTCTCGCCTGAGCCACCCCAGCCGACCCACCGCCGTCGAACTGAAAGCCCCACATGAGCAAGCCAAAGCCTGAAACCGCCACCGGACTGGTGGATGCCGCCAATGGAAGGCCCGTCCGGCGCCACACCGAGACAGGCGCCTACTACGTCAAGGCGTCCGGAAGCGCACACTTCTGGGGCCGGGTGCTGGATGCCCTGGTATTCCTGGCGGGCTACAGCGTCCTGGCCGTCATCGCTGCGGTGGCCCGCAACGCCATGATGAACAGCGGCTCGCTCCTGGCCTTCAACGACGGTTTTTGGCTGGCGCTCTACGTGATCCTCTGGTTCGTCGGATTGCTCGTGTACGGCATGATCTGGGGAGCAGTAGGGAGCGTTGGGGACGCGGCCGCGGGCCTGCGCTCCGTGCGGATCAAGGACGGCACGACGGCGGGAGCCTGGTTGGGCGGCTGGCGCGCCATCTGCTGGTCCTTCTTTCCGTTCTTCGTGGTCATGGTGATCGCTGCGGCGTTCAGCGGCGGTTCCGGGGAAACGTGGGACCCCAAGTTTGCCGCCGTCGACCGCCGCTCCGGCCTGGCCCTGGGCCGGCAGCCCATCCCGGACCCGAAAGCTCCGGCGGTTGCCCAGGCGTCTGCCGCGGAGCGGGAGGATCTTCCCAACCTCTACGGCCAGCGCCCGGATGCGCGGCCGTAACTGGCTGGTCCGACGCGCTGAAACCCGCCCCAGTGACGAACTGGGCGGGCTCTGGTTCGTGGCCTCCTCCCGGCGCATCTTCTGGAAAGTGCTGCCGTGGTGCCTGGTGGTGGGGTTCGTTTTCGGGACCATCGGCGAGTTCGTCAGTCCCATTCGTTCCACCCGCGAGGCAGGCCACTTTAACGATCCCGTCCTGTTCGTGCTGACGAGCATCATCACCGGCCTGGTGTTGTGGGCCATGACGTTCCTGGGCAGCTTCCGGAAGCTCCTGGTGTTCGACCGTGGTCTGGCGGCCAAGTACTCGCAGCGGCACACTACGGTGGTCCTTCGATGGGAGGACGTGGCACCCGAATCCCTCAAGGCCGTCACCACCTCCGACGGCACTGATCCGGACCGGCGCTTGCTGGCTTCCCGCAAAGTCTCCCTGGGCGCAGGCGGGCGTAACGCAGTGGTATTTAAGGCACAGGACTCGTTCTGGGTTTTTTCCAGTGACGAGGACCCGGCGCCGTTGGTCCACTCCATCCGCGGGGCCATGTCAGAGGCAGGAATACCCGCTGCGTCCCGCAGGACGGACGGTGCGCTGCCCGCCGTCGTGCTTTCCGGACGCACGGCACTGGACTGAGTAATACGGAATCAAGCCCTTGCAGAGCCGCTACCAGCCGGTAGCATGTGATCCACTATGTTCACGCTGACCATCAACCAACGCGACAGCCGCCGCGACGGAGATTTGGTGCCCAAGCTCCTGAAGGACCTCCGGCACATCCCCGCCCGGCTCGACTTTGACCGCTCGGTTGAGGACGAGGTCCAAGGCATCGTCGACTCGGGCCACCATGCTGTTGAGTCGGCGTTGATCGCGCTCCGCAGCGGGCACTGGTACGTAGGGATCGGTGTGGGTCCCATCAACGAACCCCTGCCGAACCTGGTGAAGGATGCCTCGGGGCACGGCCTGGTGTACGCGCGGCGGGCCGTCGACCGGCTGCGCAACAGCAAGGAGCGCGTGCCGGTGGCTGTGGACGGGCCGTTCGCGGCCCAGGCGGCCGAGGCGGAAGCGGTGCTGCGTCTCCTGGGGCACATTGTGCAGCACAGGAGCGCCGCGGAGTGGCGCGTGCTGGACCTGCTCACGCCGGGTGTCCGTGGCCAGCAGAAAACGGTGGCCCAGGAACTGGGGATCACCACGCAGGCTGTCAGCAAGGCATTGGCCCGGGCCCAGTGGGTGGAAGAACACGCCGCCCGTCCCGCGGCCGCACGGTTACTGCAACTGATCCTGGACGTCCGTTAGGCACCCAACTGAGTCGCAGTTGTGCGCGTTCTGAGCCCTCAAAACGCGCACTAATGCGACTCAGTTGGGTGGGCGGACAGGCTACTGGTTGCCCAGGTTGTCCTTTGCCGTGGCGGCGCGGTCCTGGACATCGGCGGCCGCCGCCTGGCCTTCGTCCTTCACGTGCGTGGCAGCGTCAGTCGCGGTTTCCTTCACGTTCTGGACTGCCTGGGTGGCTGGCTCCTTAAGGTGCTCGGCCATTTCCTTGGCGGCGTGGCTCAGCTCTTCCGTCAACGGCTGTGCAGCCTCCTTCACTGCCTGGGCCGCTTCGCGCTCCTTCTCCGATGGCGGGATCAGGGCCGAAACCAGCAGGCCGGCACCGAAGGCGATCAACCCTGCGGCAACGGGGCTGCCCTGGGTCTTGCGCGTGATCACCTGCGGAGTCTCGCCAATACTGGAAGCGACATCGGCGGCAGCGTCATGCGCCTGGTGGGCAGCGTTGCCGGCAGCATTCTGCACGTCGTCGCTGGCTCCGAAGACCGCATTCTTGATGCGGTCCACCCGGCGATGAACGATGTGCGAAGGAGTGACCTTGTCCGCGACGGCATCAACATTGGTGCTGAGCCGCCGGCGGGTTGCTTCGATATCGGCGCGCAGGGCGTCCAGGTTCTGCGTCATCGTGTCTCCTCGGTGTTCGGTTTAAAGGTTGGAGGAATTTCCTTGACTGTCTCGGCTGTACGCGGCATGCCCTTGATGGTCTTGAGTTCCTTGCGTCCCATGCTGGCGAGCACTGCCGCGACAATGCCCCAGATGACGGCCACAATGACGGCAGACCAGCCAAGGCCAACCAGTTGACCCAGGGCCCACCACAGGGCGAGCGACAGGAAAACGACCGCCAAGTGGCCTGCCCAAGCGGCACCGCCAAGCATGCCGGCGCCCTTTCCGGCCTTCGTGGCCGATTCCTTGACCTCGGCCTTCGCCAGCTCCACTTCCTGGCGCATCAACGTGGAGACATCGCGCGTCAGGTCACTGAGCAGCTCGCCCAGAGGCTGGGTTTCCGCTTTGATGTGCGCCTGTGTTGGAGGCAAATCGGCGGGACTGCTCATCGGGGACCTCCGTATTCCGGGCTGTCCGGGTCATCCAGGGGGTCTGCGAGCGGGTCGCCCTGCGCCTTGGTCCCACCGTCCGTCTCCGGGTAGGCAGCCGTGGAGCCTTCGAACCCGCCGGTTGTTCCGGCGTCGTAACCCTCGGGGTCGTAGCCAGCCGTACCCGCGGCCGGGTCGTAACCAGCCGTACCCGCGGCCGGGTCGTAGCCAGCCGTACCCGCGGCCGGGTCGTAGCCGGCCGTACCCGCGTCGTCACCGATGGTTCCCATGCCGTAAGCCGCCGCTCCCGCAGCGCCGCCAGCCGCCGTGACTCCACCTGCCGGGGGTGCCCCATACGCCGACGGTTGTTCGGTGCCATATCCGGTGCTTGGCCTGGTGGTGTAGCTGGCAGTGGTTGCGTCCGGCCCGGGAAGGTCGACGGCGGGCGGCGGCACGGCGCCACCGGAACTGGGGTAGTACTCCGCGCGTGGCGAAGTTCCCGCACCCGTGCTGGAACCATCCGCCGAAGCATTGCCTGCCATGCCGCGGCCCAAGCGTCCGGCAAGTACGCCGGCACCTGCGGCGAGCAGGAGGAAGGCGCCGGGCTTGCGGCGGGCAAAGCTCTTGACCTCGTCCAGGAGGGATCCCGGATCGCGGTTCTCCAGCCAGTGGGCAACGGAGGACGAGCGCTCGGCTGCCTGGTGGACCAGGTCCGTGGCTACCCCGCCGTCGGTGGAGGCGTTGGCCATGGTGGACAGTTCGTCCGAGATGGACCGAAGTCCTTCCGCGACGCGCTGCTGTTGGGTTGCCGCCTGTTCAGTCAGCTCGCCTTTGGTCTGGTTCAGCAACTGGCGGGCGTTCAGCTTGACCTCATGGGCCACGTTGGCGGCCTCGTCCTTGGCGGTATCAACCACATCCCCAGCTGCCGCGCGGGCAGTGTCAGCCACATCCGCGGCCTCGTGCTTGACATCCTCCGTGCTGGGCGTCCCCTTGCCGGACGCGGCCCTGTGTCCTGCTCCGGCGGCGTCGTACGGATCCTGGCCCTGCTGGTCCGTGCTTGTGGCCGCGGAGGTACCAGCCGCATAGTCAGCCGTCGAATCCAGGTAGCTTCCGGAGTATGGTTCGGTCCCTGCGGGGACCCCATTCCGTGGCGCCGCGAAGCTTCCGTCCTGCGGCGATTGGCTCTCAGTCATTGTCGCTCTCTTTCCACAGTTGGCAGGCTGCGGACAGCAGCCGGGATAGTAAGTATCGTTACTATCAATGGGTGTGTACCCCCGAATTGCGGATTCAATCGCACCAGTTTCGCGGAATTTCCAGCACGGGAACTCCCCCTCGACAGGCATGGTTTCACCTGCCTACCTTGGTGCCATGAGCCACATGCCCCGCAGGCAGCGGCTGATCTCCGCGCTTCGAAAGACCGTTACCCGCCACCGTCTGCTGTTCGCCGCCAAGACTGCCTTGGCGGCCGGACTCGCCTGGTACGTGGCGCCACTCATGCCCGGACCGGCAGCCGCCTACCCGTACTACGCCCCGCTCGGGGCGCTCGTCAGCATGCATCCAACCGTGGCCGCGAGCGCCAAGCACGGCCTCCAGAGCCTGCTGGGATTGGCCCTGGGCATCGGCATGGCGTTCGCCATCACCACGTTCGCCGCCCCCACGGCCTTCTCGGTGGCACTCGTGGTGGGCCTGGGCGTGCTGATCGGCGGTCTCCCGAGGCTCGGGTCTGCATCCGAGTGGATCCCCATGGCTGCCCTGTTCGTCCTGGTCCTTGGGGATTCGAATGCCGAGAGCTTCTCCTTCGGGTATGTCCTCCAGATGGCCATGGGCGTAGCCGTTGGCTTCGCCGTGAATTGGATGGTGTTCCCGCCGCTCCACCTCGAAGGAATCGACCCCGCACTGGCCGGACACCGGGGTGCACTGTCACGGCAGCTCACGGACATGGCACGCGCCATGGAGGAATCCTGGCCCCCGGACCACGAAGCCTGGGCAAGCCGCAGCGGTGAACTGTCAGCTACCACCTCAGCCGTCCGGACTGCGGTGCTCGAAGCGGAACTCAGCACCAAAGCGAATCCCAGGTCCCGCCGTCGTGCACGTCGCCTTCCCGACGACCTCGCAGGACTCCGGACGGTGGAAAGGCTGACCTTCCATGTCCAGGACATCACGGACGTGCTGGCCAGCGTGATCTGGGAGGAGGGCGCGGACACGGTGCTGCCGGAGGGCGTCCTCAGCCATCTGGCCGAGGCGCTGGAATCCGTGGCGGCCGTGATCGATAAATGGCGCAACGACCAGGCCCGGGAACTCGAGGACCAGCTCACGGACGCACGGGACCGGGTGCACGCCTTGGGCGACGCCATCAACGAGGCGGCGGCCGGTCAGGCCTCGGTGAACGCCGCCGCGTCCGTGGCCATGAGCCTGCGGCGGATGATCACTGTTTTGTCCTCCGAGTAGCCGCGTGTTCAGCGCGGCGTCAGCGGTGGCGAGGCTTCCCTCCCGTGGCCGGCGCCCAGCCCTTCCAGGATTTCCGTCAAGGCCTCCAGCGAGGACTTGTGCGGCATCCAGCCGAGCAGGCTTCGCGCCCTGCCCGTGTCCATGATGGGTGCTCCCGCGGCCATGTCCACCCAGCCCGCATCGGTCACCTGGATGCGCATACGCCAGGAAACATCGACGACGGCGCGCAGCACCGCGAGCGGCAGCGGCAAATGGCGCTTGGCTTTGAGGATCCATGCGAGCGCGTTGGGGTCCAGCACGGGTTCGGCGGCGGTGGTCTCCGCGGAGGGGCTCAAGTGCTGAAGCGTGGAGGCGCTTTGGTCCGGTTTCACGGTGCTGTTCCGTCCTCAAGCCAGGCTGGGCCTCCGTCCAGCAGTTGCGCCTGCAGAGCCACCAGGACCTTGGAGAGCTTTCGCGAGACCTGCATCTGGGACATCCCCAGTGCCTCAGCGATGGTGGATTGGGTTTCCTCGCGGTAGTAGCGCCTGTACAGGAGGTGGCGGTCCTCGGCGCTCAGCGTCCTGATGGCATTCCGAAGCGCCAGGACGTCGTCGAGTTTGTCGGTGGGGCAACCGATGCTTGAGAGCGATCCCTGCAGCCCGTCCCGCCCTTCGGCAGCGGGCGCATCCAAGGAGTCAGGCCTCTTGCTGGTTCCGGCCATGAGGGATTCCCGTACCAGGCAGGGCTCCATGCGCAGGTCCTCTGCCACCTCCTCCGGTGTCGGCGTGCGCTGCAGGACCTGCGTCATTTCTTCGCTGCGTGCCAGGACTTGCCGCCGCAGATCCTGGATGGGCCGTGGCGGACGGACCACCCAGCAATGGTCGCGAAGGTACCTTTTGACCTCCCCTGCGATGGTTGGCGCAGCGTAGGCGGGAAAGCTGAAGCCTTTAGCTTCGTCGTAGCCACGGGCAGCCTTGATGAGGCCCATGTAGGCGACCTGGCGGACGTCGTCGATGTCGCGGGCGTGGGCGGAATACCTGGCAGCAATGGATTTCGCGAGGTTGAGGTGATCCAGCACCAGTCCATCGCAAAAGCTTCGCCGAATGGTGCTTTCCGCAGAGTGTGCACGGACGGATGCATGAGTTGGTCGGGCTTGTCGCATGGGCTTCAAATCCTTGGACCGGGCGGGGGGAGCCCATGGCAAGACTCTGATTAAAAGCCAAGCATACTTATCATCTTAAGCCAAGGGTACTTACTATTGGATAGGGTGGTTCCTGGGGGCCAAGCCCGGAGAGCAGCCCCGAACCCCGATCGGAGGTAGTCATGGATCGACAGCAAACCGCTGAAACACAGCCCGTCGCCGCGGAGATCCAGGATCTTCTGCTGGACAATCCGGATGTGGAGGCGTTCCTTACCGAGCTGGCACGGCATTCCGCAGCCATGTTCAGCGTGAACAACACTGCAGTCCACTGCGGGGTCACCCTGTTGCGTCGCAGGACTGCGGCCACGGTCGCCAGCAGCAGCGAACGTGCGCTGCAGCTGGACGAACTCCAGTACCAATTCGCCGAGGGTCCGTGCCTCACAGCTGCCCGAGATGGGGTTCAGGTCCACATCCCCGATCTGTCAAAGGACAACACCTGGCCTGACTACACCGACGCAGCCCGGGAGCAAGGCATAGGGTCGATCCTGGCGCTTCCCTTCCCACTCCTGGACCAATCCACCAAGGCCGGGCTGAACCTTTACTCAGAAAACCCCCAGGGGTTCAACCAAGCCGCAGTGCAAAGGGCCACCGACTACGCACTCCAGGCCTCCAAGGGTTTGCGCCTGGCCATCCTCCTGGCCCAACACAGCCAAACCGCCACGGACCTCAAGGCCGCCATGGCCTCCCGGACGGTCATCGATATCGCCACGGGGATCATCATTGCCCAGAACCGTTGCAGCCAGGCCGAGGCCGTGGAGCTCATCAAGCGCGCCTCAAGCAACAGAAACGTCAAGCTGCGGGACGTAGCGCAGGCAATAGTCGACAGGGCAGGCGGCGGCCCCATCGAAACACACTTCAAGTAAACCCCGCCACCGCAGTGGCCGAGGGTGGGCCGGCTAGGCCTGCATCGCCCCCAGGATGGCCCCCATCGCGGTAAATGTCACCACGTTGTAGCTGCCGTTGATGGCGAACAACACGGGACTCCGACGCTCGAACAGGTAGTTCACCCCGAGGGCGGTCGCTACCCACCCCACGCCTGCAGCCAAGCCGGCCAGCGTGCCGAAGCCCGCGCCGGCACGCCCGATGAATGCCGCCAGGAAAACGGCCATCACCACGGCAAGGACAAACGAACCCAGGAACACGCGGGCTGTTCCGGACTTCAACTGCTCATCGCTCACGCCCGCTGCCTTCTGCCACGGTTTAGCGAACAGCAACGAATACCAAAGCCCGCCCACCACGAACGTCGCCAGTGCGGCCAACAGGACGCCGAGCCAATTGATGGTCATGTGAGTCCTTTCATCTGCGGATACTGAGAGGACCCTACGACGCAACCGGCGGCCGGTCTTGTACAAATGCCGCATCCACTAGGCCAGGCTGGAAACCTGCTCCAAGGGCACGAACGTGGCGTACTCGGCACCGTAACTCTGCACCACGCGCAGATATTCGGTGGGTGTGAATCCGCTGAATCTCCGGAACGCACGGATAAGGTGCGGCTGGTCATAGTAATCGGCCAAGGCCAGGAGATCCCGTCCGGGGACCGATCCTTCAGGCATGGCTGCGGCAACGTTGACGAAGCGGAAGAACCTGCAGACGTCCGAGTAGGCCTTGGCCGTGAATCCACAATCACGCATCATGATGCGTTCCAGCGTGGACCTGCTGATGTTGAGGCCGGCAGCGAGGCGTCCGATCTCCACGTCCTCCCTGGCCAGCGTCTCCACGGCCCTGGCGGTACGTGGATCCAACCTACGTTCCGGGCGCAGCGACCGTTCCAGGAACCCGCCCAGCACCGCGAACGCCTCCTGCGGATCCGCCTGCAGCAAGCGTGGCCGGAGGGCGGCCAGCCCGGGCAGGACGCCTTGGGCGTCCACCACTTTGCCCTGGAATTCCGACGGCGGCCGGCTGGTGAACGCTGACAGGCCAAACGGAGTCAGCCGCGCGCCTACGTTGAAGATCCGGTCCGGGTTCTCGCTGACCAGGTAGCTCCTCTGGAGCCCGGAGTAGAAACCAGTGGAGACCTCCGTCGCCGTATACCCATCCCCGGAGGGCGTGATGAGCCGGTACGGATCAGACAGGTTCAGGATCAAGTGGGCGGATGGACCCGGCAGGATCTTCTCGTACCTGGCCCTCGGAACAGATTGGACGAACCACAACTGAGTGGCAAAGGGCCTCAGCCCGGGCGGCGCCGGGCACTCCTGATACAGCACAGCGCCAGTCTAGGAGGCCAAAGGCCGGAACCGGCCCCTGCGGCAGCGGACCAAGCCGCGTCCCACCTACAGAAGGTCGCGCAGGACCAAGGCGGCGCCGTCGTCGAGCACTGACGCGGTGACCTCATCGGCCACTGCCAGTACTTCCTCCGGTGCTTGGCCCATGGCGACACCGCGGCCGGCCCAGGTGAGCATCTCGATGTCATTGCGGCCGTCGCCGATAGCGAGTGTGTTGTCAGGATCAGTGCCAAGCTGCAGGCGCAGGGCTTCCAAAGCGCTGGCCTTGGTGACGCCCTCGGCCGCGATGTCCAGCCAGGCCGTCCAGCCCACCGAGTAGGTCACGCCGGAGAGTCCAATGTGGTGGATGGCTGCGTTGAATTCTTCGGAGGTGTTCTCGCTGCTGAACACCACCACGCGCACAGCCACGGAATCCAGCATGGTCTGGAAGTCCACGCCGATCGATTCGACACCGAAGCTGGCGTCCTGGAAACGCTCGGTGGAGAGGAAGTTGCCCGCCTCGTCCTCCAATGCGTACTTGGCATTGGGCAGCCGCTCCCGAAGTGCTTTGAGGGCAGGGGCGGGATCGAAGGTGGCCTTGTGGATGATTTCGTAGCCTTCATCCAGCGAGGGATCCAGGCGTAGGGTAACGCCGCCGTTGCAGCACACCGCATAGCCGCGTTCCAGGCCGATCTGCTCGATGATCGGGAGGGTCGCATTGAGTGAACGCCCGGTGGCAATCATGACGTCGTGGCCGTTGGCTACGACGGCCTGCGCGGCCTCCCGGACAGCCGGCGACATGTGGCCATCGTGATCCACGAGCGTGCCGTCCACGTCCAAGGCAATCATCAGTTTGTTGTTGTTCATTGGCTGGTCATCGATGCCAGTAACTGGAGTATCAGTCAAAATAGTCATGGTTCCAGTAGAACAGACACCCCTGACAGCTCATAGGACCGGGGCCACAGCAGCGCCTTAACGGTCAGTGAACTCTCGCCCCCAACTGACTCGCAGTCGTGGTTGTTCTGAGCGCTCAAAACAACCACAACTGCGAGTTGCTTGGGCTATAGAACCGGGAGGACTTCCAGGCCGCCCAGGTACTTCTGCAGGGCCTTCGGGACGTTCACGGAGCCGTCCGGGTTCTGGTGGTGCTCCAGGAGCGCAACGATCCACCGCGTGGTGGCAAGCGTGCCGTTCAGGGTGGCCACGGCGCGGGTTCCCTTGGCTACGCCCTCATCGTTGACCACGCGTTCGCGGATGTTGAGCCGGCGGGCCTGGAACGTGGTGCAGTTCGAGGTGGACGTGAGCTCACGGTAGGCGTTCTGCGTAGGAACCCAGGCCTCGCAGTCGAACTTGCGGGCCGCGGACATGCCGAGGTCTCCCGCGGCGGTGTCGATCACGCGGTAGGGAAGCTCGCACTTGGTCAGCATTTCCTCTTCCCACGCCAGCAAACGCTCGTGCTCGGCGGCGGCTTCCTCAACCGTGGTGTAGATGAACATCTCCACCTTGTTGAACTGGTGCACGCGGATGATGCCGCGGGTGTCCTTGCCGTGCGAACCGGCCTCGCGGCGGTAGCAGGAGCTCTGGCCCGCATAGCGGATGGGGCCTGCTGAGAGATCCAGGATCTCGTCTGCGTGATAGCCGGCGAGGGCCACCTCCGAGGTTCCCACAAGGTAAAGGTCGTCTTCAGCGAGACGGTAGATCTCGGCGTCGTGCTTTACATCGAAGCCGGTGCCCTGCATGGTTTCCGGACGCACCAACGTGGGCGTGATCATCGGCACGAAGCCGGCCTCGATGGCCTGTTCCATGGCCATTTGCAGGAGAGCCATCTCCAGGCGGGCCCCAACACCCTTCAGGAAGTAGAAGCGGGCACCGGAAACCTTGGCACCACGTTCCATGTCGATGGCGCCGATCAGTTCACCGATCTCCAGGTGGTCCTTCGGCTCAAAGTCGGGGAATTCACGGGGCGTTCCCACAGTCTTGACCACCACGAAGTCGTCTTCGCCGCCCTCGGGCACGCCGTCCACCACCAGGTTGGGGATGACGCGCAGGAGTTCATCCTGCTTGGCCTGTGCGACGTCGGCTTCCGAAGACGCAGCCTTCACGGCGTTGGCCAATTCCTTGACCTCGGCCAGCAGGGCCTGCTTCTCATCGCCCTTGGCCTGCGCAACCTTCTTGCCGAACGCATTCTGCTCTGCACGCAGGGTCTCGTAGCGGATCAGCGCTGCGCGGCGGTCGGAATCGGCGGAGATGATCGCGTCCACAACGGACTCGTCGGCGCCGCGGGCGCGCTGGCTGGCACGGAACTTGTCCGGGTTTTCGCTGAGGTCTTTTACGTCGATCACCACACAAGAGTATCGAATCGGCCACGATTCCCTGTTCCGCGATGCACGGGGACCGGACCGGCGCAAACGGCCCCGCCGGAACGGATAGTGTTGGAGCACAATGAGCGACTGGATCTGGTGGGTGATTCTCGCTGGGGGTGTGGCATTCGCCGTCTCCAGTTGGTGGGGCGTGCGGCGCTTGAAGGCCCGCCATATCCGCAGTGCCGTGGCGGAGGACCCCCACAGGCCGGACCCCGGCCACCAGAAGGTGGCGGTGATTCTCAATCCGGTGAAGAACAAGTCCGACGAGGCGCGGCAGGCGATCATCGATGCCTGCGACCTGGCCGGCTGGGATCCGCCGACGTTCTACGAGACCACGCCCGAGGACCCTGGATACGCCCAGTCCCGCCAAGCGCTTGAGTCAAGGGCCGACGTCGTTCTTGCGTGCGGCGGCGATGGTACGGTGCGCGTGGTGGCCGAGTCGCTGGCGCACCAGGGCGTGGCGATGGGCCTGATTCCGCTGGGCACCGGCAACCTGCTGGCCCGCAACGTGGATCTGGACGTCTACGATCTCGCCGGCTGCATCCAGGTGGCATTGTTCGGGCACCAGCGCTACATCGACACCGCAACCATGGGCATCGAGAACAGCATCACTGGGGAGTCGTCCACGCACACGTTCCTGGTGATCGCCGGCATGGGACTGGATGCCGAAGTGGTGGGCGACACCAAGGAAGACCTCAAGAAAACGGTGGGCTGGCTCGCCTATACCGAAGCCGGCGTGCGGCACCTGCCGGGCCGCCGCAAACGCGTCACCATCGCCATGGACGACGAACCGGAACAGGCCCGTAAGATCCGCAGCGTGCTCTTCGCCAATTGCGGGTTGATCCCCGGCGGCATCGACTTCATCCCGCAGGCCATGGTCGACGACGGCATGCTGGACATCGTGGTGATGAGTCCGCGCAGTGCGGTGGGCTGGATCGCGATGTACGCGAAGGTGCTGTTCAAGCACAACCGGAACCTGCCGGTGATGAACTTCTATCGTTCGCAGAAAGTCAGCATCCGCAGCCAGGAGCCCATGGCAACACAGCTCGACGGCGATCCGTCAGGTGAGGCCACCGAGGTCACCGTCCAGGTGCAGCCCGGCTCGCTGCTGGTGCGGGTGCCGAAGAGCCACCCTTAGAGGTCTCCCTTATCCGGCTCTGCGGCATTCCGGTCAGCCTCTTCCTGGGCAGCTTTTGCCGCCGCGCGGGCCTCTGCCTGCTCCCGGATCATGGCCTGTTCTTCTTCAAAACGGAGTCGATCCGCACGGTCGGCTTCGTCGCCGTCCCAGTCGTCCTTGTTGTCGCCGGACGGCTTGGGATTGACGATCATGCCCTGGCCGTCTTTGTCATCGCGATGCACTGACATGACGTCTCCCTTCGTTTGGGCATTCATCCATCGTTTATGGATCAGGCAAGCATACGCACACTTACAGTCGCGCGAAAGGGGGTTGAAGCGTCAATGATTTCGTCGGAAATGGCCCGTACCGAACAAACGATCAGCCCCTGATAATCGATTCCACCCAGGCATGCGCAGACGCAAAAGCAGCGTCCGAGGTGTGCGGTGCGACGACGGCCGGCTGCTTATCGGCGCGGGCATAGGACCCCAGGAACCGCGTGGCGGGGCTGATCCGGTGGAGTCCGGCGAGGGCGTCGGCCACGCGGGAATCGGCTGCGTGGCCGTCGGCGTCGATGCTGAAGAAGTAGTGGCCCAAGTACTGGCCGGTGGGCCGTGATTCGATGCGGCTCAGGTTGACGCCGCGGGAGGCAAACTGGTCCAGGATTTCCATCAAGGCGCCGGGGTGGTCCTCCGGCAACGGCACAACAACCGTGGTCTTATCCGCCCCCGTACGTTCCGGGAGGGCACCGGGGCGGCCCACCAGGATGAAGCGGGTGACGGCCTCGGGGTTGTCCCCGATGTTCTCGGCGAGAACGTTCAGCCCCGGCTGCCCGGCCGCAACCAGCGGTGCACAGATGGCAGCCTCGTAGGGCGCGTCCGGTTCCAGCAGGCCCATGGCGGCAGCGGCCGTCGATGAACCCGGAACATAGTCCGCTTGGGGAATATGTTCGTCCAGCCAGAGGCGGCACTGCGCCCACGCGTGGCCGTGGGTGGAGATGCGCTGGATGTCCGAAAGGTCGACACCGGGCCTCGCCACGAGCACGAACGTGATGGGAACCAGCGCCTCACGGAGGATGCGGAGCTCCGGTCCTGTGGCAATGGCGTCGAGGGTTGCCGTAACGCCTCCCTCCACCGAGTTCTCGATGGGCACCATGGCAGCGTCAGCTTCACCTGCACGCACGCGGTCAAGGGCGGTGTTGACGTTGGTGCACGGGACGCGGGTAGCTTCCGAAGCACTCGGGACCTGCATGAGCGCAGCCTCGGTGAACGTCCCTTCCGGGCCCAGGAACGTATAGGTGGGAACTGCAGGCATCAATATATTCCTTGCCCGTTATTAGAGGACGACCGGCTTGAGGCCGTTGTCGGAGGTCATCGGCCTGCCTGCTTCGAACCACATGTCCATGCCGCCAGCCACATTAACGGCGGTGTAGCCCTGGGCCACGAGCCACTGCACCACCCGGAACGAGCGGCCGCCCGTGCGGCAGATGACGAACAAATCGTCATCCGGGTCCAATTCCTCCAGGCGCGCGGGGAGTTGGTCCATGGGGATGTGGCGCGCACCCTCGGCGTGGCCGGCAACCCACTCGTAGTCTTCGCGGACGTCCAGGATGCTGGCGTCGGCCGGAATGTCGCCCACGGTCACTGTTTCGAAGTCGCTCACGGCAGTCCCTTCCATCGGTTCACGGAATCTGCATCCAGCCTAGTGCCCGGGAGGCACACGCCGCGCCCGCAGGGCGGGACCTCCTTGCATGCCGGCGCCTTCCCGCGAAGACTGGGTGCCAGTCACTCCCACCGACGCAACCCAGGAGTAAGGAGCAGGCCATGGCTGCTGTCCAACCCACTATTCTTGCCACGTCCGGCGGGTACAGGCAGGGCAGCCGCACGCGGATCGAGTTCGACTCACTGGTGGACTACGCCGTGGAACTCTCCGGTGTCACGGGCAGGGCGCCGAGGATCGCCCACATCGGCACCGCCGGCGGGGACCAACGATGGTGGGCCGCGGAAGTCGACCAGGCAGCACGGATTGCGGGCTTCGACCTGAGCCACCTGAACCTGTTCACCATGCCCAACGTCGAGGATCCAGAGGCGTACCTGTTGGAGCAGGACGTGGTGTGGGTCAACGGCGGATCCGTGGTGAACCTCCTGGCGGTGTGGCGCGCCCATGGCTTGGACCGCATCCTCAAGAAGGTGTGGGAGAGCGGCGTCATCCTGGCCGGTGTATCAGCCGGTTCCATCTGCTGGTTCAAGGGCGGCGTCACCGACTCCTTCGGCCCCGGGTTGAGGCCCGTCACGAACTCGTTGGGATTCCTCCCGTTCCACAATGGCGTGCACTTCGACTCCGAACTGCGCCGCCGCCCGACGGTCCACAAGCTGGTAGCTGACGGCATCTTGGGCGAGACCCACTGCACGGACGACGGAGTGGGGCTGGTTTACCGGGGCACGGAACTGGTGGAGGTGGTCTCCTCCGTGAAGAACAAGGCAGCGTTCCGCGTGACGGCAGGAGCCGGCGAAAGCGTGGATGCCGTTGCCATCGAAGAACGGTTGGAGTCGCGCTTCCTTGGCTGATTCATCCCCTGGCAACCAGTCGGGGATCGCAGCGTTGACGGCAGTTGAACTCCGCGATGCCCTGGCCGGCGGCGACCTGTCTGCGCGTGAGGCCGCAAGTCACTTCCTGTCTGTGATTGAATCCCGCAACAGACACCTGGGTGCCTTCATCACCGTGACCGCCGAGCACGCGATGGCCGCCGCCGCGGCAGCGGACCAACGCCATGCCGACGGCGAGCGCAGCGAGCTCCCCTTGCTGCACGGCATGCCCCTTGCCTTCAAGGACCTCACGGATGTGGCCGGCGTTCCCACCACGCACGGCAGCGCGGCCTTGGAGCACAAGCCGGCACCCGAGGATGGCGCCCTGGCCGCCACTTTGAAGGCGCAGGGGGTCATCTCGCTGGGCAAGACCCAGGTTCCGGAATTCGGACTCACGGCCTACAGCGAAAACCGCGTGGCACCGCCGTCGCGCAATCCGCATTCCCTGGCCCGCAGCTCGGGTGGCTCTTCGGGCGGAAGCGCTGCCGCGGTTGCGGCGGGCATGGTGCCTTTCGCGCCGGGTACCGACGGCGGCGGGTCCATCCGCATCCCGGCCGGTGCCTGCGGGTTGGTGGGCCTCAAGCCGGGCCGGGGGCTGGTACCGTCTGGGGCGAGCGCGGGTGACGCTGCCAAGCTGGTGGTCGCCGGACCCCTCGCGAAGAACGCCGCGGATGCCGCACTGCTGCTGGACGCACTGGTCCCGGCGGAAAACAAGCCCGACGGCGGCTACCTCGGCAACGTCAACAGGGCGCCGGGACCCCTGCGAATCGGCGTGACCTTGGACAGTCCGTGGGCCGGCGTCTATTCGTTCGAGATCGAAGCAGAAGCCCTCGACGCGCTGAACGTCGGGCGCGACTTGCTCGAAAAGGCGGGCCATCGTGTCGGCGAAGCGGAGGTCCGCTATGACAACCGTTATCCGGAAGCTTTCACCGCAGCCTGGACTGCCGGCGTCGGGGGTGCCCGGATAGCACCCCAGCGTGAGGCGCTGCTGACCCCGCTGACCCGGACGTTCCGGCGTCGGGCACAACAGCGGAGCGCTGCCAAGGTGGGTGAAGCGCTGGCGTTCCTTCGGCAGTTCGCTCACGACACCATTGCCCAGTACTCCCCGTGGGATGTGATCCTCATGCCCACCTTGGCCCAGACGCCCCGGCCCATCGGATGGTTCACCAGCGGCGGGCACAGCGGGGAGCCGTGGCCGAGTGAGTGGGCTGGGGATGCAGACGAGGACTACAAACGGCAGTGTGAGTACGCGCCGTGGAGTTCCATGGTGAACGTGTGCGGCCTCCCTGCGATCAGCATTCCGGTCCACACCACGGAGAACGGTATGCCGATGGGCATCCAGCTCATTGGCAGGAGGGGATCCGAGCTGCAACTTCTCCAGGTGGCGGCAGCGCTGGAGGCTGCATAAATTCGGGCGTCTAGCATATGGAATGCGGTTGCCAGGGGCATTGGTCGATGTGACAATGCCCGCAGTCAGTGCCAGCATTGAGGAAATGAGCACACCTCAAACCACGGCTCCGCCTGCCAAAACCCCGGGCGATACGTCATTCTTCGGCCACCCAAAGATGTTGGCCAGCCTTTTCTCCGTGGAAATGTGGGAGCGATTCTCCTTCTACGGCATGCAGGGCATCCTGCTTTACTACATGTACTTCACGGCCGACCAAGGCGGCCTGTCCATCGACAAGGGCCTCGCGGCCGGCCTGGTGGGCGCGTACGGCGGTGGCGTCTATCTGTCCACCATCCTGGGCGCATGGCTCGCTGACCGCATCTTCGGATCAGAGAAGGTGCTCTTCGGCTCGGCCATCATGATCATGATGGGCCACATCGCCCTGGCGCTCATCCCCGGCATTCCGGGCCTGATCGCCGGCCTGGTGCTGGTGGGAGTCGGCTCAGGTGGCCTGAAGGCCAACGCCACGGCGTTGGTGGGCACCCTTTACAGCGAGAAGGACGAACGCCGCGACGCCGGCTTCTCCATCTTCTACATGGGCATCAACATCGGCGGGCTCATCGGCCCGCTGGTCACGGGTTGGCTCCAGGAAAGCCATGGCTTCCACTGGGGCTTCGGCGCGGCAGCCGTGGGCATGGCCATCGGCCTGGTCATCTACGCCTTTGGCCGCAAGCGCCTGCCGGAGGAAGCCCACCGGGTCCCCAACCCGCTGCCCGCCAAGGACCGGACAAAGTACGGCCTGATCTTCCTCGCGATCCTCGTGGTGATCGGCGTGCTGCTCGGTACCGGCACCGTGAACGCGGACAACCTTGCGCGCAGCATGGCTTACGCGGCTATTGGCGCCTCGGTGATCTACCTCTTCCTGATCTTCCGGAGTCCTTTGGTGACGGGCCTTGAGCGCAAGCGTGTGCTCGCGTTCATCCCGCTCTACATCGCATCCGCCGCGTTCTGGGCTTTGTTCCAGCAGCAGTTCACGTTCATTGCCGTCTACTCGGAGGAGAAGCTGGACCGCAACCTGTTTGGCTGGGAAATGCCTGCCGCGTGGGTACAGTCCATCAACCCGGTGTTCATCATCATCTTCGCCGGTGTCATGGCTGCACTGTGGACCAAGCTGGGCTCCAAGCAGCCGAGTTCGCCGTTCAAGTTCTCCATGGGCTTGTTCATCATGGGGCTGGCCTTCCTGGCATTCATCCCGCTGGCAGGCGACGGCAAGACCCCGCTCCTGGCACTCGTGGGCATCCTGTTCCTCTTCACCATGGCGGAGTTGTGCCTTTCCCCCATCGGGCTCTCCGTGAGCACCAAGCTTGCGCCGAAGGCCTTCCACACCCAGATGGTGGCGCTGTTCTTCCTCTCGGTCTCGCTCGGCACCACCCTGGCCGGCATCCTCGCGGGCCTCTACAACCCGGACGACGAACTCCCCTACTTCCTGGGCATCGGCGGTGTTGCAGTAGTGCTCGCGGTAGCACTGGCCGCCTCGACTCCGGCGATCAAGAAGCTGATGGCAGGCGTCCGGTAGCACGCGTTAAATCGCGACGGCGGCCCTCGCCTTCGGTGGGAATCCCAACCGAAGGCGAGGGCCGCCGTCGTTCGCTTTTAGTAGTTGTAGCGGCTCGAGGCGCCCAAAACCACGATGAAAATGATCCAGATGATGGCCAGCGCCACACCGATGTATCCCATCACCAGGCCCGCGATCGCCATGCCCTTGCCCGCGGGTTCGCGGTTCAGTGCGAGGTGGCCCAGGATCACGGCCGCGATCTGCGGGAGGATGAAGAAGCCGAAGCCAACCAAGGTGGCGATACCGCAGATCATGCTCGCGATGCTCAAGCCCTTGGGCTGCGAGGGCATGGCGTAGTAGGCGGGCTGTCCATACGGGTTCGGCTGGCCGTAGGGCTGCTGCTGGTAAGGGCTCGGCGGCTGGTTGTAGGAGGTGGCCGGCTGGTTGTACGGCGACGGGGGCTGCTGGCTGTAGTCACCCGGCGTGTACGAACTGCCAGGCGGCGTACTCGAAGGCGGCGTCGGCTGGGTGTAGAAGTCACTCTGGCCTTGGGCGTTTTGCGTGTAGGCGTTTTGCCCGTACGGCGGCAACGGCTGGGTGGCGTCGGCCTGGGTTGTTGATTCGTACGACGGCGGCGGCGGCACCGCGCTGCCCTGGCCCGGTGCGCTGAATTCTGCGGGCGGAACGTACTGCGGCGGTTCGTAACCCGCGGGCTTGTCTTCGTTGCCCTTGGCTGGTTGCTCTGACATAGGTATCCCCCTGTGTGCATGGTCTTTGATCCCAACCCTACCGCCGCCGAAGGCCCCGCATAAGTAGGGAGTATTGCTGTGGCCAGCGGGATGCGGGGCTGTGACGCGATTCATGCATATGCATGGAATACGCCTCTTATGTAGTGGGTTGGCTTTAAGAGCGACGTAAGCAGCGCTACAACGATCATCAGCGGGCTCCGGTCCCGCGAAGGAGGACATCATGGGTAACTTCCAAGGCAAAACCGCACTCGTCACCGGCGGCGGTTCGGGTCTCGGGGAAGCGATCAGCGAGGACCTCGCGAACAACGGCGCCAACGTGGTTGTGGTGGACGTCAATCTTGATGCAGCCACCCGCGTTGCCGAGGAAATCACGGCCTCGGGCGGCAGCGCAGTTCCGTTCAAAGCCAACACCGCGGTAGCCGAAGACAGCAAGAAGGCCGTCGACTTTGCCGTCGACACCTATGGTGCCCTGAACTATGCAGTCAACAACGCCGGCATCGGTGGCGCCAACGCCCCCGTTGGCGAAGTGGACCTTGAAGATTGGGACCGGGTCATCGCCATCAACCTCAGCGGTGTGCTCTACGGCATGCGCTACCAGATCCCGGCCATCCTCGAAGCGGGCGCGGCCGAGGGTGCGATCGTCAACATGGCTTCAATCCACGGCACGGTTGCCGCCTTGGGCAACGCCGCCTACACGGCGGCCAAACACGGCGTTGTGGGCCTGACCAAGAACGCCGCCGCCGAATACGGAGCCCAGGGACTGCGCATCAACGCGATCGGTCCGGGCTACATCGAGACCCCTCTGCTGGCCAACGCTCCCAAGGAAGTGATCAGCGGACTCGAAGCGAAGCATTCACTGGGACGCCTGGGCCGCCCGGAAGAAATCGCCAACGTCACCACGTTCCTGCTTTCGGACAAGGCAAGCTTCATGACCGGCTCGTACGTCCTGGCTGACGGCGGCTACACGGCCGTCTAGTTCGTCACGGCCCTTACGACCAGTGGTCCAGTCGGATCCACCGGCCTCAAGGGCTCTTTTTTGCTTAATCAAGAAGCTGTCCGCAACGTAAAGCCGGCGTGAATCTTTAGTCCTTTTGTTCCACCTGACCGCCATTCGACGTCATTAGGGGCCGCATCACGGACATTTCCTGTCGGCGGGCGGAACGGTCTGGCATGCTGTTGGACATGGCTAGCCGAGCGGGCACAGTTGCCCTTCCCCAGGACCTTGTTGACATCACAGCCCTGCTGGACGCGTACTTCGATGTAGCTCCGGACCTGGGCGATCCCGCCCAGCGCGTGGCTTTTGGAACCTCGGGGCACCGCGGTTCCAGCCTGAAGGCGTCGTTCAACGAACCCCATATCCTCGCGATCACGCAGGCAATCGTCGAGTACCGCGGACGCCAGGGAATCACCGGGCCGCTCTTCATTGGCCGGGACACGCATGCGCTCAGCGAACCCGCGCAAAACTCCGCACTGGAGGTCCTCGCCGCCAATGGCGTGACCGTCCTGGTGGACGCCCGCCACGGCTACACGCCCACCCCCGCCCTGAGCCACGCGATCCTCAAGTACAACCGCGAAGCTGCGCCAGGCACTCCCCAGGCCGATGGCATCGTGGTCACGCCGAGCCACAACCCGCCGGCAGATGGTGGCTTCAAGTACAACCCGCCGCACGGTGGCCCCGCAGACACCGACGCCACGGGCTGGATTGCCGAACGCGCCAACCAGCTCCTGGAGAACGGTCTCCGCGGCGTCAAGCGCATTCCGTTGAATGACGCGCTGGCCGCAGACACCACGGGAAAGTTCGACTTCCTCAGCAGCTACGTTGACGATCTGCCCTCCGTGCTGGACCTCGACGCCATCCGCAACGCAGGCGTCCGGATCGGAGCCGACCCCATGGGCGGCGCCTCCGTTGACTACTGGGGCGAGATCGGCGAACGCCACCAGCTGAACCTGACGGTGGTGAACCCTACCGTGGATCCGCAGTGGGCCTTCATGACCCTCGACTGGGACGAGAAGATCCGTATGGACTGCTCCTCGCCGTCGGCCATGGCTTCGCTGATCAAGCGCATGTCGCTCGGCGCCGACGGCACCGCAGCGTATGACGTTGCCACCGGAAACGACGCCGACGCCGACCGCCACGGCATCGTCACCCCGGACGGTGGGCTCATGAACCCCAACCACTACCTTGCCGTCGCCATCGACTACCTCTACCGCAACCGCAGCGGCTGGAACCCTGAGTCCGTAGTCGGGAAGACGTTGGTTTCGTCCTCCATCATCGACCGCGTGGCTGCCGGACTCGGCCGCAAGCTGGTGGAGGTCCCTGTTGGCTTCAAGTGGTTCGTGCCCGGCCTGTTGTCCGGCGAGGGCGCCTTTGGTGGCGAGGAATCGGCCGGCGCTTCCTTTAACAAGCGCGACGGCAGCGTCTGGACCACGGACAAGGACGGCATCCTGCTGGCCCTGCTCGCCTCCGAGATCACGGCCGTCACGGGTTCCTCCCCCTCCCAGCTCTACAAGGGCCTGACCGACCAGTTCGGCGCTCCGGTGTACGCCCGCATCGATGCTGCTGCCACCCGCGAGCAGAAGTCCAAGCTGGGCAAGCTCTCCGCCGCCGACGTCATCGCGACGTCCCTGGCCGGCGAGGACATCACCGCGAAGCTCACTGAAGCTCCCGGCAACGGCGCCTCCATTGGCGGCCTCAAAGTCGTCACGGAAAACGCCTGGTTCGCGGCCCGCCCCTCCGGCACGGAGGACGTCTACAAGATCTACGCTGAGTCTTTCAAGGGCGCCGACCACCTGAAGCAGGTCCAGGACGAGGCCAAGGCCCTGGTGGACGGGGTCATCGCCTAGGCGGTTTGAGTACAGATGGGCGCGAGAGGGTTCTCCCAAAAGGGCGGTTAGGTGAGAGACCATCCCACCCCCGGACGCTCTCTCACCGAACACCCCTTCCCCCCGGACGCTCTCTCACCGAACGCCCCTTAAACGCCAACGCTCCTGCACTTGGGTGCAGGAGCGTTGCCGTGGAAGGACTGGAATCAGACGGTGCGGACCACGTCGTCGTATGCGAACTTCGGCTTGGCTTCGCCCCAGGCGTCCGGGCCGGGCTGGCCGATGTTGACGATGAGGAAGCTCTTCTGGTCACCGTTCGGGAAGAATTCTGCGTCGATGGCCGCAAAGTCGGCGCCCGTCATGGGGCCGGCGGCAAAGCCGAGCGACCGGACGGCGAGGATGAAGTAGCCGGCCTGCAGGTGGGCGTTGTTGTTGCCGGTGCTTGCGGCGAGTTCGGCGTTGTCGTCATACATGGCCTTGGGGGCGCCGTAGGCGGGGAGGAACTTGTCCCACTGTCCCTGCCAGTCGGTGTCGTAGGAAAGGACGGCGACCAGCGGAGCTGAAGCAGTCTTAGCCTGGTTCCCGCGGGAAAGGTGGTCAACCAGCTTGGCGCGGGCCTCGTCGGAGCGGACGTAGGTCACGCGGAGCGGCTGGGAGTTGAAAGCTGTGGGACCGAACTTGGTGAGCTCGTAGATGGCGCGGGCCTGCTCTTCGGTCACTTCGCCGGCGAAGCTGTTCGCGGTGCGGGCTTCGGCAAAAATGGCGTCGACTGCGGCGGCGTCAATGACTGCTTCTTCGTGTGCAATCGTCATGGATAAACCTTTCGCTGTGCCCTCGCCTCTTGGGGTGGCTGGGCTCTTCTGCTTTCCATGGTTGCAACTTCAAGTTCGCCTGTCCTCTTCCCGTGACGGCACGTGACGTTTGGCACACCCGGCGTTGCGAGGCCCGGTTTGCGCTCCACTGCGCGTGCGAGGCGCGTAGAGCGGGCCCCGCAACGGCGGTAATGTTGCACCGAACCCCAACATTTCTTCTGAGGAAGGCACGCCATGAGCATGCTCGGCATCAAATGGAAGCTCCACGGCAATGGCAAGACCATCCGGCCCGGCCACGTGGTGGCACCCGACGAGCGTCTGGCTTGGCCTCTGACCATCGGCATCGGCATGCAGCACGTGGTTGCGATGTTCGGAGCCACCTTCCTGGTCCCGATCATCACGGGCATGCCACCGGCCACCACGCTCTTCTTTTCCGGCATCGGCACCCTCCTGTTCCTCGTGATCACGCGGGGCCGGGTGCCCAGCTACCTTGGTTCGAGCTTTGCGTTCATCGCTCCGATCCTCGCCTCCCAAGACCAGTACGGCGTGGGGGGAGCTTTGGGCGGCGTGGTGCTCGCCGGCGTCGTACTGGCGCTCATTGGCGCCGTTGTCCAGAAGTTCGGCGCCGAATGGATCAACCGGTTGATGCCGCCGATCGTGACCGGCGCAATCGTCGCGCTGATCGGCCTGAACCTCGCTCCGGCAGCCAAGAACAATTTCGACGCCGCGCCCGTCACCGCACTCGTCACGCTGGTGACGATCATCCTGGTTTCCGTGCTGTTCCGCGGAATCCTGGGCCGGTTGAGCATCCTCGTGGGTGTTGTGGTGGGCTACGTCGTGGCGATGATGCGAGGCGAGGTTTCCTACGAAAAGATGGATGCCGCCGCCTGGGTGGGCCTCCCGACGTTCCACACGCCGGAATTCCATATCGGAGTGGTGGGTCTGTTTGTACCAGTAGTGCTGGTGCTGGTGGCAGAAAATGTGGGCCACGTAAAGTCGGTGGCCGCGATGACCGGGCAAAACCTCGACGGCGTCTCCGGCCGCGCGCTGATGGCCGACGGTGCCGCTACGGTACTTGCCGGCTTCGGCGGCGGTTCCGGCACCACCACCTACGCGGAAAACATCGGCGTCATGGCGGCCACGAAGGTCTACTCGACGGCGGCCTACTGGGTGGCCGGCGTCTTCGCCATCCTGCTGAGCTTCTCGCCGAAATTCGGCGAGCTGATCGCGACCGTCCCCGCCGGTGTACTGGGCGGCGCGGCAACCATGCTGTACGGCATGATCGGCGTGCTTGGTGTGAAAATCTGGGTCCAGAACAAGGTCAATTTCTCGAACCCGATCAACCTGACCACCGCCGCCGTTGCCCTGATCATCGGCATCGCTGACTACACCTGGACCATCGGCGAACTGAAGTTCACGGGCATCGCCCTGGGATCCGCCGCTGCCCTGGTGATCTACCACGGCATGAAGGGCCTGGCCCGCTGGCGTGGAACCGTGGCTGAGCCGGAGACCGAGACCGCAGGACTGCCGCCTGCGGTGAAGTCGGCCATGAATGCGGCGGCGAAGCGGAGCGGGAAGAAGAAGTAGGGGCCTCAGCGGAACTTGGCGTCCGCGGCCTCCAGGCCCTTTCGAATCTTCTCCCGGTCTGTGGGGTCCCAAGGGCCTGAAGCTGCCAAGGGAATCTCCGTGATGAACTGCCTCTCGGCGCGGGGAATCCTTGCGGCCACGACCTCCGGGTTGCTCGCCGCTGTGGCGTAGAGATTGGGACCGTCCGCATAGAAGGGGTCGGCCAGAACCAGGGGTCCATTGGCTGAGCGCATGATGTTGCTTGGGTTGTCATCCAAGGGACCGCACCACGGCAGCTCGCGCTGTGCCCGCTGGTGGACGTCGTGCAGGGTACGGGAAAGGGGCGCCAGCTCGCTGTTACCCGCAGTGAGCTCGCGCCAAAATCCAGCCGCTTCCTCAAAAGTCACGGGACCCAGCCACTCCATCAGCTGCAGGTCCCCACCACCCGCCAGGCGGCGGTGCAAATACAGCTTCGGCACCCGCCCGGTACCTGCGGCTTCACGGTAGAACGCGGCCGTGAATGGCCCCACAGGATCGAACGGACTGATTCGCGCCACGGCGTTGCCATCCGGTGAGCGAAGGGCAATCGCCCAGTCGCCGGCTCCGCAGGGAGTCCATCCGCGCCCACGCAACAGGTCTTCGACCTCGGTGTGATTCGCGCGGGCGTCCAACGAATCAATCCCGGCGATAGCATCTCTGCTGTCCTGGCCATCTTCCATGGGTTACCTCCCTATCGAGTACAAAAGTACGCGATAGGGCCTGCTCGGCACACGTACAGCCGCCATCCGCTCTCAACCCGGCAGGACCCCTTCCGGAACCTCCGCCTCCCACCGCAGCAGATCCCCTGGCTGGCATTCGAGCACCTCGCAGAGCGCTTCCAGCGTGGTGAAGCGAACAGCCTTGGCCCGCCCGTTTTTCAGTACCGCCAAGTTCGCCGGGGTAATTCCCACGCGCTCGGCCAGGACTCCCACAGGCATCTTCCGCTTGGCCAGCATGACGTCGATATCCACGATGATCGGCATCAGATGACCTCGTCGAGCTCGGCACGCATGCCCGCCGCTTCCAGATCGCGCGCAACTGCCTGCGCCAGCAATGTCCGCAGCACCAACACCAAAAGCGCTACGCCACCCACCATCAATGCCGCCCCACAGACCAACAGGACCACGCCTGGAGCAATGTCACCCGGAGCCGACAAAACCGCAAGAGAGAACACCAGCACGGCGGCAAGCGAAACAGCCCAGAAGATAATGTCCACAAACCGGAACGCCCCGTGCGAGAACACGGTCCCACGACGCACCATCGTCAACAGGCGCCACACGCAAACGGCGACCACCTGAACGCACAGTATCCCCAGCACCACGATCACCAGCAGTGCGACCCGAGGCCCGTCAGGTGCTCCCGCTTCCACCAAGTCAGCGGAAAGCAATGGCACCATCACCACCTGGACGAACACGGAGCCACCAAGGACCAAGGCCATCACCACGCGCAGCGCGAGAACTGCCAGCTTTCCCACCAGATTTCTCCTTTTATCGAGCAACAGGAAAATACTATCGTTAATCGATATAAATAGTTCGCGCTTCCCCATGTGGAAATTAGTCAGCTTGCTTACTAACTCCGCTATCCCTAGGCTGGATCGCGTCAGACAAACAACTCTCGCAGCAGCGGCACGCGCCCAAAAAGCCGGCCGCACAAGGAGGAGGAACAGTGTCAGAGCACAGTATCGCAGGCAAGAAAGTCGCCTTCCTGTTGACCGATGGCGTGGAGCAGGTAGAGCTGACCAGCCCATGGCAAGCCGTGGAGGAAGCCGGCGGCGAGCCCACCCTTATTGCGCCCGAAAAAGGCAAGATCCAGGGCTTCAACGGCGTGGACAAGGGTGACACCTTCGACGCAACGCTGGCCGTCGCCGACGCCAACGCCTCGGACTTCGACGCACTGGTTCTGCCGGGCGGCGTCGTGAATGCAGACCACCTGCGCGTCGACAAGGACGCCCAGAACTTCACGCGGGCCTTCTTCGAGCAGCACAAGCCCGTGGCGTCGATCTGCCACGGGCCGTGGATCCTGATCGAAGCCGGCGTGATCAAGGGCCGCAACGTCACGTCGTACCACACGCTCCAAACGGACCTTCGGAATGCCAGCGCCAACTGGAGCGACCAGGAAGTGGTGGTGGATCAAGGCCTCGTCACCAGCCGCAACCCGGACGATCTCCCGGCCTTCAACAGCAAGGTCGTCGAGGAAATCTCCGAGGGCCAGCATGCTTGCCAGACCGCGTAGCGGTCACCGCACCACAGCATCGCAAGGCGGGTGCCGCCGTCGTACTTTCCCGTAAAGCACGACGGCGGCACCCGCCTTGCGCACCCGACCCACCAAACAAGCAACCCAGCAAAATTACACCGTCGTAATGTTGCGTAGATCACATTAGATGCCTAGGCTGGGGGACGCTGCAGCGTGGCAGCACACCAAGGAAAGGCAACACATTGGCCAGCGAGAAGCTCTCCGTAGTTGTTCGAGTGGATGTAGACGGCGAACAAATCCAGATCGCAGCAACCGGTCACGTGACGACGTCGAGCATCCAAGGGCTCTACCCGGTGGTTCAGCGCACCAAGAGCCTGGGTGGCGGACTGGATGTGGAGATGGACCTGTCCGAGGCAATCGTTGATGCGGACGCCTTGAATGAACTGCAGGTCTACTCAGAGCTCTACGAAGTGCCCCTCCGCCTGCCGGAACTCGACAACGTCACAGCGCTGCCGAGTCGCCACCTTGCCACAGCAGGCCGGGCGGCTTAGTTACTGCGCCATCAGCGGGGGTTCCGCACCGGAAAACGCCTGGTCAAACGTCCGAGGTCTTCCTTCATCCCTCCCCGCCGCCTAACGTGACTCCTGACAATCGATTTGGAGGCTACACATGCGCAAAGTCACTGCCGGACTCTTTCACTCCGTGGATGGCGTGGTTCAGGATCCGTTCAAATTCCAGTTCGACAGCTTCGACGAGGACCTGGGCAAGGGCCTGACCAAGATGATCAACACCGTGGACACTGTGGTGCTTGGCCGAGTGAGCTACCAGGAATGGGCGCAGTATTGGCCGAACGCCTCCCGGGACGAGGATTTCGCGGCGTTCATCAACCCCGTCGAAAAGTTCGTGGCCTCACGATCCCTCGATGGACCCCTCGAATGGGAGAACTCCCATCTGATCGAGGGCGATGTGGAGGAGTTCGTGTCCGACCTCAAGTCGCGTGACGGCGGCGAGATCGCAGTCTGCGGCAGTATCTCCCTGGTCCGTCAACTGTTCTTCGCCGGCGTCCTTGACGAGCTGACGCTCATGACGCATCCAGTGATTGCCGGCAGCGGGCGCCGCATTTTCGAAGAGGGCGACCCCGTACACCGGCTGGTGCTTGAGGACCAATACGCCACCAGCAAGGGCAACGTAGTGACCACGTACAGCCTGCGGAAAGAATAAAGGCCCCGGGACGGACTACTTCTTCCCGGCTTTCAGGTCCGCCACGACCTTCGCTATGCGGCGTGCCCGCGTCTCGGGGGTCTTGGCGTCCCCGATCGGCTCAACATAACGCCGCTGCGCGCTGTAATTGAGGGTTCCATAGAAGGCCTTGGCGTCAGGCTCGCTATCCAGGGCGGCAGCGAGGTCCTCCGGAACTTCGACGACGCGGGGCTGGGTGTCGACTTCGAGGCCCACCTCGAGCGTGTCCCCGGACGAGACACCGGTCAGCTCGCGGTTGGCCGAACTGACGCCCACCATGTACTTTCCGCCCATCACCGCGATGCTGCTGCGATAGCTTTGGCCATTCATCGTCACCACCACAGGCGGCCGTTTGCCTGCGCCCAGCGCCTCGACGATTTCCTCGGGTACGACGATGCCGGCCTTGTTGCCATCGCCAACGATGGTGGTGGTGAACTCCATGTGCCCAGTATGCCGGTAGACGTGCAACTTAAGCAGGACTACGTTCAAACATAACCGTCCCACCAAGCGTAGGAGTCAGAAGCATGGACAATCAGGACATCCTGGAACGCATCCAGTCACTGGTGGAAGAGGAGCACCAGCTCCGCGATGCCTCCACTCCGGAGGACGGCAAAGCCCGGCTGGCACAGGTGGAAGCCCAGCTTGATCAATGCTGGGACCTGCTCCGCCAACGCCGCGCCAAGCGCGACGCCGGCGAAAACCCTGATGACGCCGAAGCCCGTCCCGTCAGCGAAGTCGAGGGCTACCGGCAATAGGCGTTACGCGCCCTCGAGGACCTGGCTGGTGGCCCACGCCACGTACTTGCCGGCGTTGGCAACCGCGTCGGCAATGTCCGGGACACCGTCCTTGCGCTGGGCTACGTCCAGCAACTGGGCAGCCGCCACGATCCCGTGCTTCGCCAGGTCTTCCGGCGTTACGGTGATCCGGCCGGCAACAGCCACCACCGGAATCCCGTGGACGCTTGCGGCATCAGCGAGAGCGATGGGCGCCTTGCCCGTAAGCGACTGCTCGTCCATGGAACCCTCGCCCGTGATCACCAAGTCAGCTTCGCCCAAGTGTTTGGCAAGCCCGGTCAGGCCGGCGACCAAGGCGAAGCCACCTTCCAGCGCGGAATCGGTGAAGGCAAGGAACGACGCCGGGAACCCGCCTGCCGCTCCGGCTCCCGGCACGTTGACGTCACGGCCGGTGGCTTCCCGAAGGAGCGACGCCCAGTTGCGTAGACCGGCGTCGAGCTTTTCCACCGCATCCTCATCGGCGCCCTTCTGCGGGCCGAAGACATGCGCGGCACCTTCCGCGCCGTACAGCGGGTTCCGGACGTCGACGGCGATGCGGAACTTCACGCCCGAAAGGCGCGGATCCAGCTCGGAGACATCGAGGGAAACGACATCGATCAGGGAGCCTCCGCCCAACGGCGCGACGTTTCCCGCGGCATCGAGGGGTTTGAGCCCCAACGCACGCAGGGCACCACTACCGCCGTCGGACATGGCAGAACCGCCAAGGCCCAAGACGATTTCGGTAGCACCAGCGTCGAGCGCCGCGGCGATCAACTGGCCGCAACCGTAACTGTGCGCGCGAAGGGAGTTCTCCGGGGTGGGTTCCATGTGGGCCAGGCCGGATGCCTGGGCGGTTTCGATGACGGCGGTGGTCCCGCCGGACTCCTTCTTGAGCGCCCAGGACGCTCCAACCGGCTTGAGGATGGGACCAACAACGGCGTTGTTCCTTTCCTCGAAGCCTGCGGCGATGGCGGCGTCGAGGGTGCCCTCGCCGCCGTCCGCCACGGGGAACTGGGTGGTTACGGCATCGGGGTAGACACGGAGGGCGCCTTCGGCCATGGCTGACGCGGCTTCGGCGGCGGTCAGGGATCCCTTGAACTTGTCAGGGGCAATGAGGATACGCATGAGATATATCATGCCAGCTAGCGTGGGAAAGCGCTTGCCGAGCGCGTAATGTTCCGTCCTCGGGCGATGGGTTCATGGGGGCTGGGGGCGTCGCTACCGTTTCCGCCAAGCGCACCCGTAACACCGGGGGCGTGTGGCGCGAACGGGTGCGCCGCCTGACCAGAAGGGGTGCGCGCGGCGTGAAGGGGTGCATGCGGCGCTAACGGTAGCCCTGCCCCAAAGAATGAGGGCGTCGCTACCGTTTCCGCCAAGCGCACCCGTAACACCGGGAGCACCCAGTGCGAACGGGTGCGCCGTCTGGCCACAAGGGTGCGCGCGGCGCGAAGGGGTGCATGCGGCGCTAACGGTAGCCCTGCCCCAAAGCATGAGGGCGTCGCTACCGTTTCCGCCAAGCGCACCCGTAACACCGGGAGCACCCAGTGCGAACGGGTGCGCCCCCTGAGCACAAGGGGTGCGCGCGGCGCGAACGGGTGCATGCGGCGCTAACGGTAGCCCTGCCCCAAAGCATGAGGGCGTCGCTACCGTTTCCGCCAAGCGCACCCGTAACACCGGGAGCACACAGCGCGAACAGGTGCGCCGCCTGAGCAGAACGGGTGCATGCGGCGCGGACAGGTGCCCTCCGTGATGCCGGGGTCAGCCGTTCAGCACCCGCACCGGCGAGCCCGCTAGCCACTCCGTCACATCCTCGTATGCTCCGCCGTAGAACTGCCGGTAGCTCTCATGCGTTACATAGCCGATGTGCGGGGAAAGCACTGTCCGCCGCGAACGCAGCAAAGCGTGTCCGGCTGGCAGCGGTTCCTCGTCGTAGACATCCAATGCAGCGCCGCGGATCCAGCCCTCGTCCAAGGCACGTATGAGCGCAGCCTCATCCACCAAGGGGCCCCGGGCGGTGTTCACGAGGAGTCCTTCCGGGCCAAGGAGCCGCAATTCGTTCGCTCCCACAATGCCCTCGGTCCGCTCCGACAAACGCACGTGGAGAGTGACGACGTCGGACTCCCGGAAGAGCTCCTCCTTGGTGACCTTGCGCGCGCCGGCCGCCGATGCGGCCTCGGCCGTGAGGTTCTGGCTCCAGGCGAGCACCTCCATGCCGAATGCCTGGGCATACCGCGCCATGCGCGAACCGATCTTTCCCAAGCCGACAATCCCGAGGGTCTTGCCTTCCAGTTCAAATCCGACGGCGGATTGCCACTCGCCTGCGCGCAACGAGTTCTCCTCTACCACCAGGTTCCGGGCGAAGGCCAGCAGCAATGCCCAGGTCATCTCGGGCGCAGCCGCCGGTGATCCGCCGGTGCCGCACACAACAACGCCCCGCTCGGAGGCGGCTTCCATGTCGATGGCAGCATTCGCCATGCCGGTGGTGACCAGGAGCTTCAGATTGACCAGTGAATCAAGGACGCGCCGCGGGAAACGCGTCCGCTCACGCATGGCCACGATGATGTCGAAGGGCGCCAAGGCGGCCACAGCCTGCTCCTCCGAAACGAAAGGTGCACTGAAAACCGTGACTTTCACGCCGTCGTCGAGCAGTGACTCCCACGGCGCGTAGTCGCCGGAGACCTGCTGGTAGTCGTCAAGGATGGCCAAACGGTACTGGGTCACGTGAATCTCCTTGGCTCGCAGGCTGGACGCGTAGGTCCAGCCTCTCACGGCGGGCTAGTCCTGGATGGCCTCGTCCAGCAACTGCCGGAACTGCTCCTCCGTGTCCAGGGTGAGTTTCTTGCCGTTGAGGAAGAACGTGGGCGTGCCTGTAACGCCAAGCGCCCGGCCGTCGGCGACATCGCGACTGATCCTGTCCTTCACCGAGGGGTCGGCGAGGGCAGCATCGTAGCGCGCCATGTCCAGGCCGAGTTGCTGTGCGTATGTCCTGAACAGCCCTGCCTGGGAGTCCGTTTTCTCACCCCACTGCGGCTGTGTTTGGAACAGCTTGGCGGCCATTTCCTGGTACTTCCCCTGTTGCGCAGCCGCTTCGACAGCGACGGCAGCCGTCCCGGAGTTACTGTGGCCAGGGAGCGGGTAATAGCGGTGGATGAACGAGATCCGGTCCCCGTACTCCTTCTTCAACTCAGCCAGCAAGGGTTCGGCGGCACGGCAGGATTCGCACTCGAAATCCAGGAACTCCACCAGCTGGGCCTTCTCGGCGGGCGGACTGGTGACGCGGTGGCTGTCGGCCCGGACGAGCTGCGCGTCCGCTGCCGCGAGCGGCTCCGGCTTGCTGGACGTGATGACGGCATAGGAGACGGCTCCGACCCCAATCACCGCTGCCAGGAGGATCCAGATGGCAAGGCGGACGCGCCGGCCCGTTACGGCCACGCTCATCGGTCAGCCGGCTTGCTGCCGAGGGTCACTGACACGTTGCTTGGCTGGTCATTGGAGCAGTCGTCACAGCAAGCGTCCGGCACGCTCTGAGCCACAACGTCTCCCTGGCGGCCGGCCGGCACCGCACAGCACACATCGCCCTTCCACGCATTGAAGCCTTCACGAACGGCGATGCCTGCGATCACCAGCGCCGCCATGGCGTCCGACCACCACCAGCCAAGCGTGCTGTTCAGCAGCAAGCCCACCAGCAGGACAGCGGACAGGTACGTGCAGAGGAGCGTCTGTTTCGAATCGGCGACGGCGGTCCGGGAACCTAATTCCCTGCCGGCGCGGCGCTGCGCCCAGGACAGCACGGGCATGATCGCGAGACTCAACGCTGCGATCACGAGTCCTGCCGTCGAGTGCTGGGCCTCCCCCGCCCCCAACAGCGATCTGGCCGCATCCACTGTGACGAAGGCAGCCAGAGCGAAGAAGGAAATGCCGATGATCCGCAGGGTCAGGTGCTCGCGCCGCTCAGGATCCTTGGCGGAAAATTGCCAGGACAACGCGAGCGCCGAGGTCACCTCAATGACGGAATCCAATCCAAAGCCCAGGAGCGCGGAGGAGTCGGCCACTCCACCGGCCCACAGTGCTGCGACGGCCTCAATGACGTTGTAAGTGATGGTGGCGGCGGCGAAGAGCCTGATCCGTCGGGTCAGGACAATGCGTCGGTCCACGCTAAGAGCAGCAAGTGTCACGCGAAGCACTCTCCGTTCGGCGCGCAGCAGGACGGGTCCACCGCCAGGACCACTCCCAGCAGGTCCCGGATGGCGTGGCCGAGCCGCGCGTCCGCGAGTTCGTAGCGGCTCCTGCGCCCGTCGGGCACGGCAACCACCAGTCCGCAGCCACGCAGGCAGGTCAGGTGGTTGGACATGCTCTGCCGCGAAACGCCCAAAGTGTCTGCCAGATCGGAAGGGTAGGCCGGCGTCTCGGACAAGGCCAGGAGGATCCGGGCACGGGTGGGGTCTGATACGGCGTACCCGAAACGGGCCAACACGGGAGCTTGCGTGAGCGTTTCCATTGCCTCAAAGTACAGCCAATCATGTATTCAGTCAAAGCTGTATTGAAAGAACCCTTGGAATCGGAACGCCGAAGATTCTAACGTTGTAAATGATGATTCTTTCCGCTTCAGAAGGAGATATCTTGACCGAGACCGCCCTCCCCAAGCCCGAACACCCCCGCCCCCAACTGGTCCGCGACACCTGGCTCAACCTCAACGGCACGTGGGGTTTCGAGATCGACGCCGGAGACTCAGGTCTGGAGCGAGGCCTCCTGACGCGTGAACTCGCCGGGGAAATTCTGGTCCCGTTTGCGCCGGAATCTGCGCTCTCCGGAGTGGAGAACGTCGATTTCATGGAGGCCGTCTGGTACCGGAAGAGCGTGGGCATTCCGCGGGATTGGGAAGGCCTCAAAGTCCTGCTGCACTTCGGAGCCGTGGACCACGACGCAACGGTATGGGTCAACGGCGTGGAAGTTGCCCGGCACAGGGGCGGATTCACTCCCTTCACCGCCGACCTCAGCGAAGTCACCGAACCCGGCGCTGCCGCCGACATCGTGGTGCGGGCACGCGATTCCCGTCACGACATGCAGGCCAGGGGCAAGCAAGCCACCTGGTACAACAACACGCATTGCCAGTACACGCGCACCACGGGCATCTGGCAGACGGTGTGGCTGGAAGCAGTTCCGGATGTCCACATCAAGCGCCTTCGCATGACCCCTGGCCTGGCCGATTCCAGCCTGACACTTGAGGTGCCCGTCTCCCGGAACCGCACAGGCCACACCGTCGAAGCCGTCCTCACCAACCCCCAATCCAAGGTGCGGATGGAGGCATCGGCGAGGGCCGACGTCGACCTTTCCCCCGCGCTTCGGTTCGAGATCCCTGAAGCGCAGCTCCGTCCGTGGTCCCACGAGGACCCGTTCCTGTATGACCTCCAGGTCACACTCAAGAACGACGTGGGGCAAACAGTGGATGAAGTCAGCAGCTATGCGGCAGTCCGTTCCATAGCCTTGGACGGCAAGGTGGTCCGCATCAATGGGAAGGCCGTGTTCCAGCGCCTGGTTCTCGATCAAGGCTATTGGCCCGGGTCCCTCATGACCGCGCCGGATGATGCCGCGCTCGTCATGGACATCGAACTGGCCAAATCTGCTGGTTTCAACGGCGCACGGCTCCACCAGAAGGTCTTCGAAGAGCGGTTCCTTTACCACGCGGACCGCTTGGGCTACTTGGTCTGGGGCGAGTTCGGCGATTGGGGTGTCTCCGGCGGTGGCACCCTTGGCCACAACCAACAGCCCACAGCAAGCTTTGTGGCGCAGTGGCTGGAAGTCCTCCAGCGCGACTACAACCACCCGAGCATCATCGGCTGGTGCCCGCTCAATGAAACCCACCAGCATCTGCATGACAGGATCACGGTGCTGGACGACGTCACCCAGGCCATGTTCCTGGCCGCCAAGCTCGCCGATCCAACGCGGCCCGTCATCGACGCCTCCGGATACTCCCACCGGGTCCGGGAGACGGACATCTACGACTCGCATTCGTATGAGCAGGACCCGGACACCTTCCGCGTGGAGCAGGCGGGCCTGGCCGGTGGCAAGCCCTTCGTAAACCGCGCGCATGATGGAGTGGAGTACTCCGTTCCCTACAACGGGCAGCCTTTCTTTGTCTCCGAGTTCGGCGGCATTTGGTGGAACGAGGCTGAGGCCCGGCAAGCGGCAGCCGCGGGCAACGACGTCGAAACGTCCTGGGGCTATGGTCAGCGCGTCGCCAGCGAGGAGGAGTTCTACGAGCGGTTCGAAGGCCTCTGCGGCGTTCTGCTGGATAACCCGGAGATGTTCGGCTACTGCTACACGCAGCTCACTGATGTATTCCAGGAAAAGAACGGGATCTTCACCTTCGATCGCTCCGCCAAACTGGACCTGTCCCGGATCAGGGCGGTACAGCAGCGCCGGGCGGCCATCGAGAGGGAGTAGCTGCGAGAGCGTCCGGCGGAAAGGGCGATTACGTGAGAGAGCGTCCGGCAGAAAGGGCGATTCCGTGAGAGAGCGTCCGGGGGAAAGGGCGATTCCGTGAGAGAGCGTCCGGCGGAAAGGGCGATTCCGTGAGAGAGCGTCCGGCAGAAAGGGCGATTCCGTGAGAAAGCGTCCGGCAGAAAGGGTGATTCCGTGAGAGAGCGTCCGGCAGAAAGGGCGATTCCGTGAGAGAGCGTCCGATCCTCTCTCACGGAATCGCCCCTTCAGGCAAACGCTCTCTCACCGGCGCGGTTTAGCGCTCCCGCGCTAAACCCACTGGCGTCGATTGATGAGGACTTCTTTGAGCAGGTCCAGCCGGTCGGAAACCAGTCCGTCCACGCCAAGGTCCAGCAAACGGTTCATCTCACCGGGTTCGTTGATGGTCCACACATGGACCTGCCGGCCCACGCGATGAGCCCGGCGGACGAAGCCCCGGGTGACTACCGGGAACCGGCCGTAGCGGGCAGGCACCTGGAAAGCGTCGACGCCGGCAAGCAGCCTGCGTGCCAACGGCGCGGGAAGGACAGGGCCAATGAAGACGAACAGCGCCGTGAGGGTGCTCCCCGCCGAAGAGGCTGTCCTCTCGCTGAGCTTCTTCAACACCGCCCTGCGACGACGCTCGGAGAAGCTCGTCACCAGCACGCGCCCGTGGATACCGTGGCGCTCGATGGCCTCCGCCAAGGGAACCACTGAATTCCAGTCCTTCACGTCCAGGTTCAACCTGGCCTGCGGGAAGGCCACAACGAGCTCATCGAACGTGGGTACCGGCTCACGCCCTCCAATACGGGCTGCGGAGACCTCGCCCGCCGTCAGCTCAGCGATACGCCCTGTGGAATCGGTCACCCGGTCCAGGGACTCATCGTGGAAGACCAACAGGACGCCGTCCTTTGTGGTGTGGACGTCCGTTTCAAGGTGGACGGTTCCCAGCTCAACGGCTGCGCGGAACGCTGCCATCGAATTTTCCAGGCCGTCCAGGGAGAAGCCCCGGTGGGCAAAGGCCAAGGGCCCAGCCGAGCCGTCTTTGCGCAGGAAGTAGGGCAGCGTCACACCCGTAGCGTAACTGACTGCTCCAGTCGGGAGAGCGTGCTCAGGACTCCTGCGGGACGATCGCCACGCCGTCGCTGACGTGCACCAGCGTCCGGCCGCGACCGCCGTCGAGCTCCACCCAAACTGCAGTGGCATCCCCCGTGACGTCGTCCACCACGCCGTGTTCCGCGAAACCGGGGGTCAGCGTGACGCTGACTCGATCGCCGCGGCGGAGTGAACGCCAATGGTGGTCCGGCTCGATGCGACGAACCGGCGCGGAAGTGAAGTCGTTGATTCGGCGCTTGGCCATGGTTGCCCCCTGGATTCCAACTGCTGGGACGCGATGCGAACGGGTCCTTGGCTGGAAGCCTATGGGCACAAGTTGAACGGCGGTTGTATGGAGTCTGGGAAGTCGGTGACGGCTGCGCGGCTGGCAAACTAAGGGAATGACTGTGTTGATTGCCGGCTGCGGCGACTTGGGAACCGAAGCCGGCCTGCGATTCGCTGCGGCGGGCCACCAGGTGTACGGGATACGGCGGTCTCCGGAGAAGCTGCCGCCGGAAATCCGCGGGGTGAAGGCTGACGTGGCCATCGACGTTCCGGAGGTGCCCGACGCCGACATCGTGGTCGTGGCCCTGGCCGCTGATGCTTCCACCGAGGAGGCTTACCGCGCCGCGTACGTGGACGGCCTGCGGAACGTGCTGGACGCCGTCGGTCGCCAACAGGTGGCGCCGAAGCGGATCATCTTCGTGTCCTCCACCGCTGTGTACAAGGATGCCGGCGGCGCGGTAGTGGACGAATCCACCCCCGCCGAGCCGGACAGGTTCAGTGGAAGGATCCTGCTGGAGGCTGAGGAATTGTTCTTCTCACGTCACCCGCACGCCACCGTGGTGCGGCTCGGCGGGATCTATGGCCCTGGACGCACGCGGTTGATCGACCAGGTCCGCTCGGGCAAGGCGGTGATTCCCGGTCAGCCGAAGCACACCAACCGCATCCACCGCGACGACGCTGCAGCCATGATCGTCCACCTCGCCACCATGTCCCCGGACCCCGGACCCGTGTATCTCGGCGTGGATGACGAGTCGGCAGAGTTGGGCGACGTTTTGCGTTTCCTCGCCGCTGAACTCCGGCTTCCGGAACCGCCCGTGGGGCCGGCGTCCGACGGCGGTGCGGGCGACAAACGCTGTTCCAACCGGCGCCTCAGGTCCACCGGTTTCCAGTTCACGTTTCCCAGCTACACAGAGGGGTACCGCGCCATCCTGGCCGGAGAAGGCGTGCGGCACCCATAAGTCTTTAGACGGTCTGCCCGGTCAGCTTCGCCTCGAGGATCTGGGCCACTCCGTCATCATCGAAATGCGGAGCCTGCTGCCCGGCCGCGAGGATGGCCTCGGGGTGCCCACTGGCCATGGCATACCCGTGGCCGGCCCAACGGAGCATCTCGATGTCATTGGGCATATCCCCGAAAGCAACCACGTCCGCAGCCTCGATCCCCAGCGACTCCGCGTACTTCGCCAACGTGACGGCCTTGTTGATGCCGGGCACCGACATTTCCAGCAGGGCAGTCCGCGGCGCCGAGTGGGTGGTGGACACCAGGTGGGAGACAGCCGGAGCCACTTCGGCCAGGAACTCATCCGGCGTGCCATTGCGGGTAATCGCCAGGAACTTCACGACGGCGTCGTCCGCAGTGAGCGTCTGGTACAGCGGTGCGGGGGTAAATTCGGCGAGCAGCTCGCTGGTTTCGTTTTCGATGAAGCCCGGCTCGAGGTGGAATCCGAAGAGCGTCTCGGCGCCGAACAAGGCATCTGGACGGATCGACTTGATGATGCGGCGTGCTTCGAGGACGGACGCCAGATCCAGGCCGGTGGACGAGATCGGCTTCTCTGTTGCAAGGTCCCACACCACGGCGCCGTTGGAACAAATGACGATCCCGCTGTGCCCCAACTGTTCCTGGAGCGGGTACAACCACCGCGGCGGCCTGCCCGTGACGAACACGAGTTCCACCCCGGCATCGCGGCAGTCCTGGAACGCCTTGATGGTCCTGGCGCTGATTTTTCCGTCATGGCCGAGGATGGTTCCGTCTATGTCACTTGCTACGAGCCGCATGATGCCAGTCTACGTGGGTGGTATCGGAGCGGGTTCGGGCGCAGGCCCTCGCGGCCCGCAGGGAGTCCGCCATAGTGTGGGTCCATGAGTGAAAAGACGAAGGAAGAGCACAGCACCAAAGGCGCATACGTTACAGGCGGAGAATTCAACCGGGACACCAACTACATCGAAGACCGCATCACTCGCAATGGAACTCCGGGACCGAACGGTGAACCCGGATGGGCCGTGGAGCCCGGACGTTACAGGCTCATCGCGGCGCGGGCGTGTCCGTGGGCCAACCGTTCCGTCATTGTCCGGCGGCTGTTGGGCCTCGAGGACGCCATCAGCCTCGGCCAGCCCGGACCTACCCACGACGCCCGGTCATGGACCTTTGACCTGGACCAGGACGGCAAGGATCCCGTCCTGGGAATCGAACGCCTGCAGGAGGCCTACTTCCAGCGCTTCCCGGACTATCCCCGCGGAATCACGGTTCCAGCCCTGGTGGATATTCCCAGTGGAGCAGTGGTCACCAACAATTACCCGCAGATCACCCTGGATTTCTCCACGGAGTGGACGGAGTTCCATCGGCCGGGTGCTCCGGAACTGTACCCGGAGCACCTTCGCGCCGAGATCGACGAGGTCAACAAGCGCGTCTTTACCGAGGTCAACAACGGCGTGTACCGCTGTGGTTTCGCAGGTTCGCAGGAGGCCTATGACGCTGCCTACTCCCGCCTCTGGACTGCCATGGACTGGCTTGAGGAACGGCTCTCAGCCCAACGGTTCCTGGTTGGCGAGACCATCACCGAGGCGGACGTCCGGCTGTTCACCACGCTGGCCCGCTTTGACGCGGTGTACCACGGCCATTTCAAGTGCAACCGGAACAAGCTCACCGAAATGCCAGCGCTCTGGGCCTACGCAAGGGACTTGTTCCAGACGCCCGGGTTCGGGGACACCATCGACTTCGTGCAGATCAAGAAGCACTACTACGTGGTCCACGAGGACATCAATCCCACACAGATCATCCCTGCCGGCCCGGACCTGTCAGGATGGCTGACTCCGCATGGCCGCGAGTCGATGGGCGGCCGGCCTTTCGGCGACGGAACACCTCCCGGACCGGTCAAGACCGGAGAGGAAGTGGCACCCGGTCACGGAGCCCACTGACGTTCTAACCGTGGTTGAGTTCAGCCCTCGACGGCGGATTGGCTCCGGGGCGTGACACCGTGACGGCCGCTGCCCTCGCTGCGTGCTGCATGATCGCAGCCAAAGTCTCGGCCGGCATGGCCCGCAATTCCTCCCTGTTCTGCGCGCCGTCCAGTCCCCGGTCCACGATCGCGGAGAGGAGCCCCGCCATGAAGGAATCCCCGGCACCCACTGTGTCCACTACATCGACCTTGGGTGCGGGAACCTCGGCCTCGCCTGCCTTGGTAATGCCCCAGGGACCTTTGACGCCGCGAGTCACCACCACCAGCGCAGGCCCCTCACTTCCACCCAAGGACAGCCAACGACGCGCCGATTCCAAAGGATCCACACCGGGATACAGCCACTCCAGGTCCTCGTCGGAGGCTTTGACGACGTCGGCCAGGACAACAAAGCGTTCGGCCTGCGTCCGCGCATATTCCTGATCGGTAATGATGGACGGGCGGCAGTTCGGATCGAAACTGATGGTACTGCTCGGATGGGCATGCTCGACGGCGGCCAGCACCTCGGCAGCTCCAGGCTCCAAGGCGGTGGCAATCGAACCCGTATGCAGCAAAGTGGCGCCCTGCAGCATGAGCGGCAACCGGGCGCTGAGTCCGGGCAATTCCCAGGCGAGATCGAAGGTGTAGGTGGCGGCGCCGTCGTCGTCGATCAGGGCGGTGGCCACGCTGGTTGGTTTGTTGTCCGGCGGAATCGGCACCATCACTGAACTGGACCGTAAGTGGGCGCCGACGGAATCGCCGTAGGCGTCCTGGCCGAACCGTCCCAGGAACTGCACGGGGTGGTCCAGCCGCGCCAGGCCCACGGCAACGTTGAGCGGGCTCCCGCCAACATGCGCTTCGATCCCGGTGGGGCGCTGGACGACGTCAACAAGGGCCTCGCCAATCACAGTCAGCATGGGATTACTCTGCCAGAGCAGACCCGCCGCGACCAGCACTCAGGAGAGGAGCCTCTGAATGAGTTCGCGGCACTTCTTGTACGCCACAGCCTTGGGGTCGATGAGATCGAAGTGGTCTCCCGGGACCCTCAAAAGCTGGGCAGCCCCGCCGGAAGCGTTGCTCGCCGCGACGTAGGCCTCCGACTGGCTGGCCGGGACGTCCTCATCTTCCATGGCGTGAACGGCATATACCGGAACATCGATGGGCAGCGATGTCATGGGGTCTGCATATTTATGCCGTTTCGGGTATCTGGCTGAGTCACCACCCATGAGGTTGCAGACCGCTCCGTTGCTGAGGTTCAGGCGCTCAGCGGCCGCCAGGTTCAGCAGACCGGACTGGCTGACCACGCCCGTCAGGTGCACGGCGTTCTCCTCCGGTCCCCGCACAAGTTGGCGGTCGGCGTCGGGATTACCCATCGACGAAAGCCGTTCGCGCCCGGCGGCCCACACTGCCAAGTGGCCACCCGCGGAGTGCCCCAAGGCCACCACTTTGCCCAACTGCAATTCGTGGTCGCCGGCAATCTCGGCCAGGTGGTCAATGCCGGCCAGGATGTCTTCGAAGGTATGGGGCCAACCACCCCCGTTGCCGGCCCTGCGGTATTCAAGGTTCCAAGCGGTAATTCCATGGGCCGCCAGGTCACGGGCCAGGGGCTCGCCCAGCTCGGCACCGTACTGTGAGCGCCAGTATCCGCCATGGATAACCACCGCCACGCCGCCGGAAATCGACGCCGGACCACGATGGTTTCCGTTGCTTGGTTCAGGTATGAAGAGTTCGCCCCACTGACTGGGGTGTTCGCCGTAGCTGTACTTGTGCCGCAACATTGCGCCCTCCTTTGTACCGAGCCTATCGCGAGGTTCCGCTGGTTTGGCTAGATGCATTTAGACGGCGGAGTGTCCGGCTTCGGTGTCGGACCTGCACCGTAAGCTGGGGGCATGGCAAGCAACTGGGACAGCCTGGATCCGGATCAGCGCAAAGCGGTAGAGGCGAACGTAGCACTCTACGAGCGGGTCCGCCCTGCCCTCAAGCGGGTTACCCGGGATGTTTTGCTGACGTTGCGGGACATGCTTAACGACGCAGAAGTGACGCCTTTGTTCGTCACCGGACGCACCAAAACCGTGGATTCGTTCCGCGAAAAGATCTCGCGCACGGATGATCCCATCGAGCCCGGCGGCCCGCGTGTCCTCAAATTTCCGGACCCCTTCCGGACCCTGAATGACATGGTGGGAATCCGCGTCATCACCAAGCTCCCTGCCGAGAATGCCGCGGTGGCCAACATCATCAAGCGCCAGCGCCAACTCTTCGACTGCCGCGGGGACCGGGAGAAGGACATCGGCTCCATCGAATCCGGAACCTACGGCTACTCCAGCCGGCACCTCATTCTGCGCACCATCCAGAACGAGACCGTGAAGGAGTACCAACAGGTCTTCAACCCTGATCTCCCGGCCAACGGCAGCTACTTCTTTGAGTGCCAGATCCGTACGGTCTTCGCCCACGCCTGGAGCGAGATCGAGCACGACATCCGCTTCAAGGCCGAGGATCCCCGTGCATGGACTCCGCACTTCGACCGGCAGTTCACAGCCACGGCCGCGATGCTGGAGACCGTGGAAAGCGCATTTGCCGATCTCCACGAGCGCTATGAAGAAGTCCGGGGCTACTGGGACCTGGAAGGCGAAGGTGGCTCGCCGCTCACTCCCAACCGCGTTCGTGACGTTTGGCGTACCCTGCTGCCCCACGTTGACCGTAAAGTAGATGATGACTGGGGATGGGCAGCCGAACTCCTCGCGGCCCACGGACTGACCAAGACCGTGGAACTTGCCGGACTGCTCAGTGCCAACCGGATCACCGAGGTCCGCAAGGCCCTGGACCACCGCTACTCCCCCGGCCCCGACCGCCTCCTGGACGACCTCCTGCTGTGGCAGTACGGAACCGAACACATTGATCTCACTGCCGAGGCACCCGACGTCGTTCCGCACCCGCGGCGCGACAGCCTCCAGCGGCGCCTTAAGCAGATTGAGCGTTACCGCCAGACTGCCCTGTAACAGGCTGCACTTTAAGGACCCATGACTCCCGAGCAACTCATGTCACTGCGGGTGACCTTCCGTTCACCCCGCCGCCTCCTGACGGAATCCCTTGCCGGACTCGTGGTTGCTTTGGCGCTCATCCCGGAGGCCATCGCGTTCTCGGTGATCGCCGGAGTGGATCCCCGCATCGGCTTGTTTGCTTCCTTCACCATGGGTGTGGTGACGGCCATTGTGGGCGGGCGTCCTGCGATGATTTCGGCGGCGACCGGCGCCGTCGCGTTGGTGATCGCTCCGGTCATGAAGGAACACGGCCTCGACTACTTGATTGCCACGATTATCCTGGCCGGAGTCTTCCAGATCATCCTCGCCGCCCTCGGTGTGACCCGGCTTATGCGGTTCATTCCTCGCTCCGTGATGATCGGCTTCGTCAACGCGCTGGCCATCCTGGTGTTCATGTCGCAGATGCCGGAGCTCTTCAACGTTCCCTGGATGGTCTATCCGATCGTTGCCGTCGGCCTGGCCATCGTGTATCTCTTGCCGCGGTTAACCAAGGCTGTTCCGGCTCCGTTGGTGGCGATTGTGCTGATCACCCTGGTCACGGTGTTGGGTGGCATCGATGTGCCCACCGTCAGCGACAAGGGCGAACTGCCCCACAGCCTGCCCGGTTTCTTCTTGCCCCATGTGCCGCTGAACCTGGAGACCTTCCAGATCATCGCGCCCTTCTCCCTCTCCATGGCGCTTGTTGGGCTGTTGGAATCCCTCATGACCGCCAAACTCGTGGACGACATCACGGATACCCGCTCCAACAAGACGCGGGTTTCCTGGGGCCAGGGTGCCGCGAATATCGTCACCGGTTTCCTGGGCGGCCTGGGCGGTTGCGCAGTGATTGGGCAGACCATGATCAACGTCAAGGGGTCTGGCGCACGGAGTCGTCTCTCGACCTTCCTGGCCGGCGTGTTCCTGCTCATCCTGGTTGTGGTGCTGGGCGACGTGGTGGGCATGATCCCCATGGCAGCCCTGGTTGCCGTCATGATCTTCGTTTCCCTGATTACCTTCGACTGGCACTCCATCCGGCCGTCCACCTTGAAGCGCCTGCCCAAGTCCGAGACCGCGGTCATGGTGCTCACTGTTGCCGCAGTGGTGGCGACGCACAACCTCGCGGTGGGTGTCGGCGTCGGGGTTTTGACGGCAAGCGTGCTGTTCGCGCGGCGGGTGGCGCACTTCGCCACGGTGGAGCGGACCGAACTGGAGCTGAACGGCGATACCGTGGCGACGTACACCGTGAACGGAGAGCTCTTCTTTGCGTCTTCCAACGATCTCTACACGCAGTTCGACTACGCGAAAGATTCCGCAGAAGGCATAGATCGCGTGGTCATCGACCTGCACGCCTCCCATCTCTGGGACGCGTCCACCATTGCCGTGCTGGATTCCGTCACCGAGAAGTACCGGAATCATGGCCGCGAGGTCGAGTTCATCGGGCTCAACGAGGCCAGCATCCGCATGCGTGAACGCCTTGCGGGCAAACTCAACTCCTAACCCATCTGAGTCGCAATAGTGCGCGTTTTGGACGTTCAAAACGCGCACTATTGCGACCCAGTTGGGTGGGGATGACGGATGTCTGACATATACGGCTCGCTGCAAGTAACGAACTCGCCCTCTCCGACCCGCGGGTGTGAGCATGGATGAATGCTTGAGGCAACGAATTCTCCCTCCGAAACCACCACGCCGGCCAACGCAGCCCTCGCCGCGGAGGCCAAGATCGCGCGCATCGCGGTCACGATCTTCCCGATCCTGGTGGTAGTTGCTGGCGTTCTTGGCTTCCTTCTTCCGGACCTGTTCAAGCCCCTCGGCGTCAGCGTTCCCTACCTCCTGGGCGTCATCATGTTCTGCATGGGCCTCACCCTGACGCCGCCGGACTTCGCTTCCGTGGCGCGCCGGCCGTGGGCTGTGGCGTTGGGAATCGTTGCGCACTACGTGATCATGCCCGGCGCCGGCTGGCTCATCGCCGTCTTGCTCCAACTGCCGCCTGAGCTCGCCGTGGGCCTGATCCTGGTGGGATGCGCTCCGTCCGGAACCGCGTCCAACGTCATGGCGTTCCTGGCCAAGGGTGACGTGGCACTGTCCGTTGCGGTTGCTTCGGTGTCCACCTTGATCGCACCACTGGTTACCCCGGCGCTCACCCTGCTCCTGGCCGGATCCTTCCTCCACATCGACGCCGGCGCCATGGTTTTGGACATCGTCAAGACCGTCTTGCTTCCCGTCATCGCCGGCCTCTTGGCCCGCCTCTTCCTGTCCAAGCTGGTGGCGAAGGTCCTTCCCGCCCTTCCGTGGGCGTCCGCCGTCGTGATTTCACTGATCGTTGCGATCGTGGTGGCCGGCAGCGCAAGCAAGATCGTCGCCGCAGGCGGAATCGTGTTCCTGGCAGTGGTGCTGCACAACGGCTTTGGGCTGGGCCTCGGCTACCTTGCAGGCAAGCTCGGCCGCCTGGACGACAAGGCCCGCCGTGCCCTGGCTTTCGAGGTTGGCATGCAGAACTCAGGCCTGGCCGCGACCCTCGCTACGGCACACTTCAGCCCACTTGCGGCATTGCCTTCTGCGGTGTTCTCCCTGTGGCACAACATCTCCGGGGCGATCGTGGCCGCGTGGCTGGCTCGTCGCCCGCTGAAGGGCTAACGCCCCTTCCACTGGGCGGGCCGCCACGACCCACATTGGCCGGACTGCCTCGGCGGCACGCCGCAGTAACCCGCGAAGTGGGAGAGAGCGGCGCTCAAAGTAGGTGGCGGCGGCACAGGCTCCCCAGCGGGGCAGGCGCAGCGCCACCCAAGTACGGCAGCAGATGGCTAGCCGAGCGTAGTACCGCGGCGGTGCAGCTTCCAAGGGCTCGCCACGCGGACACCCGCTGCGGGGGCTTTCCCGGCCAAACGATCCAGCAGCATACGCACCACCTGTTCGAAGATCGGTTCCGGGCCGACGGTGGTGAGGGGTGGATCGAAGTCCTGGCCCTCAGTCGAATTGCCCACTCCAACAATCTGGACATCTTCCGGGACCCTGAGCCCCAGGCGGTAGGCCGCGCGAATCGCCTGCAAGGCTTCCATGTCGTCGGTGCAGAAAATGGCGGTGGGCCGGTCCGGCAATTGGAGCAGCTCAAGCGCGGATTGGTAGGCAATCGGCGGCCGGTGCTGCGATGTCCGCACCAGCGATTCATCCAGACGGATTCCAGCCCTCTCGAGCCCGGCAGCGTACGCGGTGAAGCGGCTCTTGGGGCGGCCTTCAGGTTCAGCCCTGCGAATGCACCCGATCCGGCGGTGCTCTGCGGTGAGGAACTCAATGCACTCCTGCAAGCCGGCGTCCTGCTCGGGAGCCAGGACATCGAATCCATCCGGCTTCAGGCTTCCGGAAATGATCACTTGGGCCACACCGCGCCTGGCAAGCTCACTGACGGTCAGGTCCGATTCGCGAGCCTCCGGAAAGAAGCCGATGATGACACCGTCGGCGCCACCTGACATGACGAACCTCCGCCAATCGTCACCGAGCAGGATCACGGGCTGGAAGCCGTGGTCCGGGAGGATCCTCGCAGCAGCGGTGGCAAGGGCGCGGTCCCACGGCCAGTCAAGGTTTCCAATGGCAACAGCCACGACGTCCGTCTTTCCGCGGCGCATTCCGCGGGCAGCTTGGTTGGGCACGTAGCCCAAATCCTTGACGGCAGCGAGGACCCTCTCTTGTGTGGGCTGGCTGATCCGGGTGGTTCCGCCGTGCCGGCCGGAAAGGACATAGGAAACCGTGGTCAAGGAAACGTTCGCGGCGGTGGCCACATCCCGGATGGTGGGCTTGGATGCCTTGCTCACGTGCTGCTCCTGATCAACGGACGAATTTCTTGAACTCTATCCGCCCCAGCGCGGACGTCCCTTGACGCGCATTGTTGTTAGCGCTAACAATCAGAACTAAACACATCAGCAACATGGGAAGATCAGTCGATGAAGAACTGGGCAGGGAACCTCGAGTACTCCTCCGCGAATGTCTACCACCCCACCTCCGTCCAGGAGGTCCAGCAACTGGTGGCCGACGCCACCCGGATCAAGGCGCTGGGCTCGCGTCACTCCTTCAACCGCGTTGCCGATACTGAGGGCACCCACATCCTGCTGGACGCCCTCCCCCAGGACATCGCTCTCTCAGCGGACAAGACCACGGTGAAGGTGGGCGGCGGCATCAGCTACGGTGCCCTGTGCAGGGCTCTGGAAGAGAGCGGCTACGCCATCCATAACCTCGCTTCGCTGCCGCACATCTCCGTCGCGGGTGCTATCCAAACCGGGACGCACGGCAGTGGGGTCAACAACGCCTCCCTGGCTGCCGCCGTCGTGGGTATCGACCTGGTGCGCCCTTCCGGCGAACTCGTGACCCTGACCCGGGACGACGACGAATTCCTCGCCAGCGTGGTGGGACTCGGTGCCCTGGGAATTGTCACAGGACTGGAGTTGGCAATCCAGCCCAGTTTCGAGATGTGTCAGCGCGTCCTCACCAACCTGCCGTGGGACCGGGCCCTGGTTGACTTTGAGGCGATTGCGTCGAGCGCGTACAGCGTCAGTTTCTTCACGGATTACACCGGCGACGCGATCCCCCAGGTCTGGTTCAAGGCGCTCGACTCCGAGCCTGCCCTGCCGGACCTCTTCGGAGCGACCGCTGCCGCAGCAGCGCTGCATCCGTTGCCGGGGATGTCGGCCGAGAACTGCACCGTCCAACTGGATGAGCCGGGTAAGTGGCTGGACCGGCTTCCGCACTTCCGGCACGAGTTCACCCCGAGCAACGGCGAAGAGTTGCAGAGCGAGTTCATCCTGCCGCTGCGTGAAGCTCCAGCCGCACTCGAGGCGGTCCGCGCTCTCTCCGGGAAGCTCGCGCCGCTGCTCTTCATCTCGGAAATCCGCACGATCGCCGCCGACGAGTTCTGGCTTAGCCCGTTCCACCGGCAGCAAAGCGTGGCACTGCACTTCACATGGAAGCCCCTCCAGGCCGAGGTGGAAGTGGTGCTGCCCGAACTCGAATCGGCGTTGGCACCCTTCGGATCGCGGCCACACTGGGGAAAGCTCTTCACGCCGGGCTTGTACGACTTCGCTGCCCTCTACCCGCGTTTTGACGACTTCCGGGCCCTCGTCCACGCCAACGACCCTTCCGGCAAGTTCCGGAACGGGCTGCTGGACAGCGTCCTCGGCGTTCCTGCCCCGGCAGGCAACTAACGCACGACGGCGGTCCCGTCGCCTTGCGCTGCTCGCGGCAACCCGCGGGTTGCCCGCTCTTCCGTTGCCCGGCAACGAGGGAACGCAGACGTCCGACGGCGGCACCCGTCGCCCTGCGCTGCTCGGCGCCCGCGGGTTGCGGCGACTGGATTACGTTGAAGTGCTACTCGATGTGAGCCAAGACTGCGCCGGTGGTAACCACTCCCCCGGGTGCTGACAGCACTTCCATGAGCTTCCCCGCCCGGTGCGCAGGGACCTGGGTTTCCATCTTCATGGCTTCCAGCACCACCAACGGGTCCCCCGCGGCAACCTCGGCTCCGGGTTCGACGAGCCACTTGACCACGGTGCCGGACATTGCTGCTACGAGGGCCGACTCGGCAGGTGATGCCACACCGTTGGTGACAGAACCCGGCGTATCGGTCAGGCCGGAGACAGGCGGCAGGCCCTGCCCTGAGCGTGCCCAGCCGTCCAGGAGGTCCGCCGGCAACCCAACGGCCAAGCGCTTTCCGTCGACGTCCACGGTGATGGTCCGCCGCTCACCGGACGGAGCCGCCGCACTGTATTCCGGGTCAACAGGGATCTGGTCCGCGAAGTCGGTCTCGATCCAGCGGGTATGAACGCGCAGCCCTTCCGAAGACGTGAAGTCCTCCGATTCCAGGACAGCCCGGTGGAACGGCAGCACCGTGGCCAGCCCCGTAACGTTCATCTCCGACAGGGCCCGGCGCGCCCGGCGCAGGGCCTGCTGGCGGTCCGCCCCAGTCACGACCAATTTAGCGAGCAGGGAGTCGAACTGAGGAGCCACGATCGAGCCTGCACGGACGCCCGAATCCAAGCGGATGCCGGGGCCGGTGGGCGCCACCACCGAGTCAACGGTTCCTGGCGACGGAAGGAAACCGCGGCCAACGTCCTCGGCGTTGATGCGGAACTCGAAGGAGTGACCCTGTGCCGCGGGGTCCTCGGTGATGCTCAGGGGCAGCCCGGCGGCTATGCGGAACTGCTCCTGCACAAGATCCACCCCGGCCGTTTCTTCGGTGATGGGGTGCTCCACCTGCAGTCGGGTGTTGACCTCAAGGAAGGCCACGGCCCCGCTGGCTGAGACAAGGAATTCGACAGTGCCCGCACCGTAGTACCCGGCCTCGCGAACGATCGCTTTGGCTCCGTCGTAAATCTGCTGCCGTTGGGATTCGCTGAGGAACGGTGCAGGAGCCTCCTCAACAAGCTTCTGGTGGCGGCGCTGCAACGAGCAGTCCCGGGTTCCAACCACAACGACGTTGCCGTGTTTGTCCGCAATGACCTGGGCTTCCACGTGCCGGGGACGGTCCAGGTATTGCTCAACAAAGCACTCGCCCCGCCCAAAGGCCACCACGGCTTCACGGACTGCGGAATCGAACGCTTCCTCCACTTCGGCGAGCTCGCGGACCACTTTGAGGCCACGACCGCCACCCCCGAAGGCTGCCTTGATGGCAAGGGGCAATCCATGCTGCTCGGCGAAAGCCCTGGCTTCGGCCGAAGACTCCACGGGTCCGTCACTGCCGGCCACGAGTGGGGCACCGGCCCGCACGGCGATCTCACGAGCTGTGATTTTGTTGCCCAACTGGCGGATCGACTCCGGCGACGGACCGATCCACTCCAGTCCGGCGTCGAGCACTGCCTGGGCGAAGTCCGCATTCTCGGAAAGGAATCCGTACCCCGGGTGGACGGCATCCACGCCGGACCGGGAAGCAACGTCGAGCAGTTTGCCGATGTTCAAGTAGGTGTCAGCCGGGCTGTTTCCGCCCAGGCTGAAGGCTTCGTCGGCAACTACCACGTGCATGGCGTCCGCGTCGATGTCTGCGTAAACGGCTACCGAGGAGATTCCGGCATCATCGCACGCTCGGGCGACGCGTACGGCGATCTCGCCGCGGTTCGCAATCAGGACCTTGCGCATCAATTACTCACTTTTCTGGGATCGGGGTGAAGTCTGGGGAATCGGGGACGAAGCGGAAGCGGATCCGTCCGCCGATGGGGACCTGTGCGGCAAGGTCCAAGTGCTCGTCGCGCACCACGCCAATCACGGGATACCCACCGGTGATCGGGTGGTCGGCCAGGAACAGGACCGGAAGCCCGGCCGGCGGAATCTGAAGGGCACCAGCCATGGTGCCCTCGCTGGGGAGCTCACCTTCACGGTTCCGCTCGAGGGGCGTGCCGTCCAGTCGCATTCCCACACGGTTCGACTGCGGCGTGACCACCCATTCCTGGCCGGTCAGTGATTCAAGGGCAGCCTGATCGAACCAATCGGCGCGCGGGCCTGCGACCACATCAAGGACAGTGACGCCCTGGCCGGGGAATTCGGGCTGGAGCTCGGGGCTGCCGACTGCCGTGGACACCGTCTCCGTTCCCACCTGCAGTATTTGCCTGGGCACAAGGGGCGCGGGCCCAATGCCGGACATGGTGTCCGCTGAACGGCTGCCGAGAACCAGGGGCGCATCGACCCCACCGCGGAGGGCCACATAGTTCCGGAACCCGGTACCTGGCGCGCCCAGCGTGAGCACTTCACCGTCGAGCAGCGCGAAAGGCGTGGCCATGGGTACCGAACGTGTGGCGCCTGGCTGCTCGCCGCCGTCGGGTCCGTCCGAATCAACCCACGACGGCGACTGGACAGTCAGCGTTGTAGGCGCACCTGTCACGGCAATCACCTGGTCGCCGACGGCCTCGACGGTGAGCCCGCCTCCGACGGATTCGATGCCAGCGGACGTCGACGCGTTCCCCACCAGGCGGTTAGCGCGGCGGAGGGACGCGCGATCCAGGGCACCGGCGGCGGACACACCCAGGGGGCCGTAGCCTCGGCGGCCGAGGTCCTCGATGAGGCTCTGCGCTCCGGGGCTGAGGATCCTCAGACCGGCAGCCGCGTGGTGTTCAGCGTCGGACTCGGAGTCGAGCGAGGAGGCGGTGACCACTTCACGGACAGCACAGTACTGGACCCTGTCGCCAGGCCGAACCAGCGCCGGTTGGGCGCGGTCCAAATCCCACATCCGGGCACCTGTGCGACCGATGAGCTGCCAGCCTCCAGGCGAACGCCGCGGATAAACAGCCGAGTACTGCCCGCCCAAGGCCACCGAACCGGCGGGGACGGCGGTACGTGGCGAGGCCCTGCGCGGAACGGTCAATGACTGGTTTTCGCCCACCATGTAGCCAAAGCCGGGAGCGAAGCCGGCAAAGGCGACGGTCCAGATCTGGCCGGTGTGGGAAGCAATCACGCCGTCTACGCTCAGGCCGGTGAGTTCCGCGACATCGGCGAGGTCTTCGCCGTCGTAAACGGTCTCGATGACCACCAGTCGGGAATCCGTATCCTCCGGTGTCGTGAGCTCCAGCTCCAGCAGCCGCTCCCCGATGGCCCGGGTTGCGGACGCTGATTCGCCCACCACCATGACCGTCTCGGCAGCAGCCAGTACGTCAACCTGCCCCGGAAGTGGAGACTTGTTGAGCATGGCCTGCAGGGCAAGCACGTCCGGGAGTCCGTCCAATTCGGCGAGGACTGCTCGCGTGCCCACGGGCCGCACGGAGCGGACCTTCTTGGTGGTTGCGGTTTCCATCACGGTATCCATCATTCACTTCGCCAGCCGTCAGGCGTGCGAACCCTCCAGGAGATGGGCTTCTTCGTCCGGCTTAGGGTCGCGGCCCATGAGCATTCCCACGATCGTCACCACCGCTGCCAGAAGGAGGTAGGCGGCGATGAGGTACCAGCCGTGGTTGGCTGCACCATAGAGGGCCGTGAAGATAATGGGGGCAAACCCGCCGCCGATGACACCTGCCAGGGTGTAGGCAAGGGAGCTTCCGGCGTACCGGAGCCTTGCCGGGAATTGCTCCGTGATGAAGGCGGCCTGCGGACCGTACATAAAGGCATGCAGCGCCAGGCCAATCACGACGCCGATGGTCAGCATCACCGTGGATTTTCCTTGGATCATCAAGAAGAAGATCGGGATGAAGACTGCAGTGGCAGCGGCCGTAACTCCGTACACCAAGCGACGGTTGATGCGGTCGGTGAGAGCTCCGGCCAGCGGGATAAGGAACAGTTGGAAGGCGGAGCCGATAAGGATCGCGGCCAGCACGTTTCCTGTAGTCATGCCCAATTCCTTGGTGGCGTAGACGTACAGGAAGACGGTGAAGAGCCCATACAGGATGTCCGGGCAAACGCGGGAGAGTGCCGCTGCGACCAAAGCCTTGGGTTGCGTGGTGAAGACTTCCTTAAGAGGTGCCTTTGGACGTTCGCCCTGCGCCTGGATGGCCTTGAAAACGGGAGTCTCTTCCAGCTTCAAACGGATAATCAGGCCGAAGATGACCAGCAGCGCGGAGGACAAGAAGGCAATGCGCCAACCCCAGGAAAGGAGAGCAGCTTCGCTCAGGGAAGCAGCCAATACGGCGAGGACCCCGTTAGCCATCAGGTTGCCTGCGGGTGGGCCGATCTGAGCAGCAGAAGACCAGAAACCGCGCTTGTTGGGATCGCCGAATTCGCTGGACAACAACACCGCGCCGCCCCACTCACCGCCCACACCGATTCCTTGGGCCAACCGCAATAGCACCAATATGGCGGGCGCGGCAGCCCCGATAGCCGAGTAGTCCGGCAAGGCACCGATCAGGACCGTAGCAACGCCGATCAGCACCAAGGTAAAGACCAAGACATACTTGCGGCCGATCCTGTCGCCCAAACGACCAAAGATGACGCCACCGATCGGGCGAGCAAAGTAGCCAACCGCGTACGTGGAAAACGAAAGGATAAGCGCTACGAAATCGTCTCCCGCCGGAAAGAAGATCTTCGGGAAAATCGCGGCCGACGCCACCGAGTAGATCGCAAAGTCGTAGTACTCAAGCGACGTTCCGGTGAGGCTGGCGACATATGCCTTGAGGGCGCCGGCCGGTGGCTTCCTTGTCACGGCCTTTGCTGCCTTGTTGGTGCTGGTCATGGTTTCCTCCGGAGGGGATGAGGGGTGCTGCTTGGCCTGTTGGCTAGATGAACGAGCCGATGGTGACACCGGCATCGGTGAGGGCGGACTTCACTGCGGTGGCCATGGCGACGGCACCGGGTGAATCTCCGTGCACGCAGATGCTCTCTGCGCGGATGGTGAAGGTGGAACCGTCAATGGCCTTGACGGTTCCTTCCGTTGCCATGCGCAGGACGTGCTGGGCAACGTCAGCGGGATCGTGAAGGACAGCACCCGGCTGGGAACGGGAAACCAAAGTGCCGTCGGGGTTGTACGCGCGGTCAGCGAAGGCTTCCGAAACCGCCCGCAGGCCGGCCTTTTCCGCCAAACGCAGGACCTCCGAGCCGGGAAGCCCGAGGATCGGAAGGTTGGGGTCAACCGACTTCACCGCTTCCACCACTGCCTTGGCCTGTGCCGTGTGCTTCACGATCGCGTTGTAGAGCCCGCCGTGCGGCTTCACGTACTGGACGCGTGTACCGGAGACGGCGGCCAACGCCTGGAGGGCACCGATCTGGTAAACCACATCGTCCGCGAGTTCCTTGGGGTCGATGTCCAGGAAACGGCGCCCAAACCCGGCAAGATCGCGGTACCCGACGTGGGCGCCGATTACGACGCCGGCCTTCGCCGCCTTCTCGCTGGTGGCACGGATAACGCTGGGGTCGCCGGCGTGGAATCCGCACGCAACATTGGCACTGGAGACGGATTCGAACATGGCGGTGTCGTCGCCCAACGTCCAGCGGCCGAATGACTCTCCGACGTCGCTGTTCAGGTCAATGATTGCCATGCTGTGATCCCTGCCTCGTGATGTGCGTTACATCAAGGATGCACCAAGTTGTGGGATTGTTCAACAATCCAGCGATACCACTTTTCGGCAATCGTGTACTTTTGGTGTCATGGCCAGTGCAGATCAGCAAGCAAGCGAACAAGCTGGCTTCGACACTGCCCGTGCACGCGTGCGCATGCGGGTCCCCTCAGTGGCAGAGCGGGTGGCAGAAGAACTCCGCTATCAACTGGCCGAAGGATTCCTTGTCCCCGGGGCCAAACTCACCGAGGCCACCATCGCTGAGGACCTTGGCGTCTCCCGCAACACCGTCCGCGAGGCTTTCGCAGAGCTGGCCAGTGAGCGCCTCCTGGTCCGTCAGCCCAATCGCGGCGTTTATGTAGCAACGCTGGAAGCCGGCGACATCCACGACGTCTACACCGTGCGCCGGGCCATCGAGGTCAGCTCAATCCGGGCCGGAGGTTCACCCGAGCGCATTGCCGCCGTCAGGGCCGCCGTCGAGGAGGGGAAGAAGGCCGCAGCCGCCAATGACAACGATGGCCTGGGCAGCGCCAACCAGCACTTCCACGGCTCAATCGTGGCCCTGGCCGAGAGCAACAGGCTGAATTCGATCATGAAGCAGGTGCTCGCCGAGATGCGCCTCTACTTCCACAAGGCCACGGTCAACGCGCACTTCTACGTCGACTGGCTCTCGGAAAACGAGCAGATCTGTTCCGCGTTGGAGAATGGCGAACTGGACAAGGCCGGCGATCTCCTCTTGGCCTACCTCAACCGTTCGGAGCAGCAACAGGCTGCCATCCACGGCGAATAGGTCAGCGCTTCCCCTTCTTCCGCGAACCCCGCCCACGGCCCTTGTCCGGATTGGGCGCATATCGCTGTGAAACCGCCGGCTTCTTTACGCCACCGGTGCCCCGCCGGTCCGGCTTCGGAGCCTTCTTGGGTTTCTTCTGCTGCGCCGACGGCTGCCGCGAACTCTGCGCGGTCCGCCCACGTACAATCCCAATGAACTCCTCGATCACGGGGCTGTCATTGCCCGCAAGCCACGCGAGGCCGATCTGCGTACCGGGAACACCGGACAGTCTCCGGCTCACAGTCTGCTTATTGTTCAAGTGCCTGGCCACAGGCATCGGCATGATGACCAAGCCTGCTCCGGACGCCACCACCTGCAGTGCCATGTCCGGGCCACCCATTTCGGCAACGTCCAGGAAGTTTTCCTCTGACAGGTCCTCGAACGCCACGTCTTCGAAGACCGAGATCTCGTGGCCTTTCGGCGCCACCACTGCCTGCTGTTCCTCGTACAGCGGGATGACGTGCAAGCCGTCGCGGTCCACGGGCAACCGCACAAAACTGAGGTCAGCGGAACCGTCCCGCAAAACCGCAAGCTGCGATGCGTCGTCGGACATGAAAGCGTGCAACGGAACATCCGGCATCCGCTCTTCCCACCGACGGATCCACTTTCCGGGCGTCACGCCCGCCACGTAGGCGAAGCGGAGCTCGGGTGTTTCGGGGGACTCTTCAGCGTCTGGCACACACTCACAGTACCGGGCCGGATACCCTTGAAGCATGACTCCCAAGAACTCCCAGACCATGAAGCCGGCAACAGCTGCCAAGAAACTCGGTATCTACTTGCCCGCTGCACCGCAGGAGTTCCAGGACTCACCCGTCACGCGCGACGAATACGCCGAACTCCAGGCCAACCCGCCCGAGTGGCTCGCCGAACTGCGCCGCAACGGTCCGCACCCGCGGCCGGTTGTGGCCCAGAAGCTCAACATCTCCATCAGCGGCCTCACCCGCGGTGGCGTCACCGAGCCACTCACGACGGCGGAAATCGCCGAGTTGCTGCAAACTCCCCCGCAGTGGCTGGTGGTTGAGCGCGCCACCCACGCTGCTGTGCGCGCCGAGACCTTGCGGGTCAAGGAAGAGGCCCGCAAAAAGGCCGCCACCAAGGAAGCCAGGGAGAACGCCGCTGCCAAGCGCGTGGCCCCCAAGGGAACCAAGCGCAACTCCTGAACCAAGAGCAGTGGCCGGGGCGGAAACGTCCCGGCCACTGCTCTTTAATTAGTCCTGGTGGAGCATCACAAAGTTGCCACAGCCGTCGTCGAAGACGGCAGTGACACCCGACGGATCCTCCGCAGGTTCGCCCTTGAAGGTCACGCCGGCGGCGAGAAGACGCTCATACTCGGCCCGCACGTCAGGCACCCCGAGGACAACTGCCGGCATCCCGGCTTCGTATACGGCATTCATGTAATTCGCACCGATGGGGTTATCGCTGGGTTCCAGCAGCAGACCTGGCACGCTGTCTCCCGCACCCGGGTCCTTGATGATGAACAGGTTCGCCTCGGGCATGGCCATGAGGGTGTCGAAGCCGAGCGTCTCCGTGTAGAACGTGTGGGCGGCCGCGGGGTCCTTGACGTGGATGCTGCACATTTTCAGTCTCATGGCCCTAGGCTACGCCGCAGCACCGACAGCCAAAACGCCGTGTGCGGCGACGGCCACGGGACAAACCCGCAGCCGTCGCCAACCCGTTAGGGTTCCATGCGCCAGAACGTGCGGACAACATCCCACGCAAAGCGTGCGATGTTGACCAGCAGGTTCAGGCGGCCCCAAGGCTCGGGACCTTGCAGTCGTCGAGACATGGTGCACCCCCTCCCATAAGACAGGGTGCGACCGCACAGCCTGCTTGCACAGGATGCGCGCAGGGGCATACTCTTGAAGTGTGGGTTTCAGGAGTATGCCCTGAACATCGCACCAAAGAGCGCTTCGCGCTGAACCAGGACCCGATTGCCGTCGGGTCCTCCGTTCTTAACGAAGCGGCTGGCTTTTGCCCGCTGACACGAGTGTACCGATAGTTAGCTACCCGATTTGGGACGCCAGTCCACGATGTTGAAATCGCCCTGTACCCAAACTCCCCACCGGAACGCATACTGAAAACACAGCCTTTTGCGTCCGGGAGGTACTCCGATGCTCATGTGGGGTTTGGCCCTCATCCTCGCGACGGCGGCCACGACGTTCGTCCTGCATCGCAAGCTCACGCACGGTCGGGGACCAGAGCCGGACACGATCTTTTGGGACCTGTTTGCCGGACTCGCGGTGATCGCGCCGGCCATCCTGGTCCCATCCGTGCAGTCTCCTCCCGCAGGACTGGTGATGGTCGCGCTGGCAGGAACGACGGCGGCAGGAACCTTGGCGGCCGCCCGGAAAGTTGAGCGCGTGCACGCCGCCGAGCCGTGGCGCCGTGCAGGTTTTGCCGATGACGCCGCACACCACGAAGTCATTCTGGCTCAATGGCGAAAGTACGAATTGGACCCCGGCCGGACCATCGACTACCCGGCCATGACGGACGTGCGGGTAACAGAAACCGCAACCCTCACCAAAGCCATGCGCGAAGCGGAATATTGCAAGGTGACCGCCGGCACCGACTACAGTGCCGCCGTCGAGCGCCTTGCCCAAGCCCTCACTGAAGCCGAGCGCGCCGCCGGCGTCCCGAGAGCCCCGTTGTGAGGCCCGCTCTGCGCCCCTTCGCGTGGTTTTAGGGCGCAGAGCGGGCCCCGCAACGCAGTTCTAGCTGCGGGAAGCGCCAGTACGGGAGAAGTTCCTGAAGAACTCGGGACGCACCCGGTACATCACCAGCATGACCACCACGCCCAGCAGGATCACGCCCATGCCCAGGATGAACACCAGGCCGATTCCGCCAACGGAGGAGCCAGAGCCGTAGGCCGGATCCAGGGAGTCGATCGCGGTTTTCACGAACATGACCAAGAGGATCACCCCGCCCAGCAGTGGGGCCAGGAACTTGAAGAAGAACGACCGGACACTGCTGAAGGCGGCTGCACGGAAGTACCAAACACAGGCCAGCGCAGTGATGCCGTAGTAGAAGCAGATCATCATGCCCAGCGCCGTGATGGTGTCCCAGAGGGCGTTCTCAGAGACGGTCCGGGTGATCACGTAGAAGGCCGCTGCGGCAATGGCGGCGGCGATCGTGGCGGTGCTCGGCGACTTGTACGTGGGACTGATCTTGCCGAACCGGGGCGAGATGGCACGGTAGTGGCCCATCGCCAGCAAGGTCCGGGCGGGCGACACAAACGTGGACTGCAGGGATGCTGCCGAGCTGCTCAGGATGGCCAAGGACATGAGGATCGCGAACGGTCCCATCACCGGACCGGCCAACACGGCGAAGATGCTCGACTGGTTCTCCGGATTCCCTGCACCGAGGCCGGTATCGCCAACACCCGCGAAGGACAACGTGGCCAGGGCAACGGTCATGTAGATGATCACGATCACCAACACGGTCACAGTTGCCGCGCGGCCGGGTGTCTTCTCCGGATTCTTCGTTTCTTCATTCATGGTCAGGGTGACGTCCCAGCCCCAATAGATGAAGATCGAGAGGGACACACCCGCCGTGAAGGTGGTGAAGGAGTCGACGGCGAACGGGTTGAACCAGTCGGGCGAAATGGCCGTGGCGTCGAAGGCCGTGCCGTTGGCTACGTGCGCGAATGCGGAAATGGCGAACCACCCAAGCACCAGCAACTGGAAGGCCACCAACACGTACTGCACGCCCTTGGTGGTTTCCATCCCCCGGTATGAAATCCAACAGGCCGCCGCGATAAAGACCAGCGTCGTAGCGATGTTCAAAGGAAGGATCTTGCTCAGTTCAGCCAGCGACGGGTTGCTGAACACCTGCCCCAGCATCAAGTAGAAGAAGTCCACGGCAACTGCCGCGAGGTTGGACAGCACAATGATCGTGGCCGCGATCAGACCCCAGCCACCCATCCAGCCGATCCACGGACCAAAGGCGCGAGTGGCCCACGTAAAGGAAGTACCGGCGTCGGGCATGGCGTTGTTGAGCTCGCGGTAGCCGAGCGCCACAAGCAGCATCGGGATGAAGCCCACCAGGAAGATCGCGGGCAGGTGGACACCGACTTCCGAGACGGTCGGACCGAGTGCTGCGGTCAGGGTGTACGCGGGTGCGATGCAGGAAACGCCAATCACGACGGCGCCGATGAGGCCCACCGATCCGGCTTTCAGCCCCTTCTCACTCAGGGCCGAATCTTTCGACTGGACCGTCTTTGGTGCAGTTGACATGGGAATTGCCTCTCAGGCGACGGGTGCTAGGAGCGCTGTCGCGTGTAGTCGCGGGGAACCACGATCATTGGTACTGGCAAGGCACGCAGGATGCGGTTTGCAGTGGTGCCCAGGAAGGTGGCGCGGTGTTGCGCCAGGCGGCTGGAGCCGATGAGGAGGATTTCGCCGTCCTCCCACTCGAGCCGGTCTACGGCTTCTTCGATGGTGCGGCCTTGTGCGACGACGATTTCGGGCTCGGTCCCGGAATCGGACGCGGAACCCCCGACGGCGGCAAGACGGTCGGCGGCATGCACCCAGGCGGCGTCGGCGAGCCCGGGCGAGTTACCGCCGTCGAGCGCCAACAGGGAGACGAGCCGCAGCGGAAGGTGACGGTCCCGCGCAGACTCGACAGCAACTCCGAGCAGTTCGTCGGCGCCGGGCCTGGTGCCGAAACCGCAGCTGATCCGGGTGATGCCGTCCGTTCGGTGGTAACCGTGCGGCGCCAAAGCAACGGGCAGCGGCGCTGAATGCAGCAGCGAACTCGCTACCGAGCCGATGGTGAAGCGCTTGAAGAGCCCGTTGTTGGTGGCTCCGATTACCAGGGCGACAGCGTCGAACTCCACGGCCGCGTCGATCAGTGCCTGCGCTTCCGAGTCGCCACGGCGAATGTGTGCGCGGGCTGTAACGTCGTCCGGAACCAAGGCCAGGCCTTCGTCGAGCCACTGCTTCGCCTGCTCGTTGAGGATCGAATCGTAGCCGGGCTCCGGTGGGTAGACCGCGTTGAACGGAGAATCCTCAGGGACCACCAGGACCAGATCCAGGCTGGCGTCCTGGCCGCGGGCCAGCGCAATGGCGAGGTGGACGGCGTCACGACCCCTCGCGTTGGCGGTGTAACCGACGACGTAGCGCATGGTTTCCCTTTCGATTCTTAAACAGTGCTGCCGGCAGTCCGGGGGACGGCACTTCCCCCGGACTGCCGGTTGCTTGATTCTGCGGCTAGACGGCCACCGAAGCCAGCTTGTTGGCTTCGACGATGCGCGCGGCGGTTGCCTGACCCATGCGGACGGCACCGTCAACGTGCTGGTAGCCCTCCGCCGCGAGGTCGGAAGACGACCAGTAGATGGGGCCAACATTCGCGTGCTGGTCCTTGCCGTAGCGGTGCAGGCCGCCAAGGTCGTAGCTGGAGGCGTAGGCGCCGCGGGTCCATTCCTCGGAGCCCCAGTCGGACTCGTAGTAGACCTCGGGAGTCAGGGCCTTGTCACCCAGGAATCCGGCGATCGACTCCAGGATGGCCTTCTTGCGGTCCTCGGCGCTGAGCTCAAAGACGGCGTCGGCCTTTTCGTCGGACACGAAGCCCACCAGGGTGCCGCGGGTGTCGCCGTGGTTGGTGTTGTCGTAGACCTCCTGGACCAGGGCACCGGCGCCGAAGCCCGTGCCGGACAGTCCGTCTTCACGCCAGAACGGCGTCTCGTAGACGGCGTGCACCTTGATCACCAGGCCCAGCGACTGGTGCTGGTGCATCTGGTGCTGGCGGCGCGGCAGTGGCGGGTTGAAAGAGACACGCGAGTACAGGTTCGGCGGAACGGCCATGATCACGTAACGGGCGTTGACAGTTGCACCGTCGGAAACCACGGTGACGTTGTTGCCGTCCCAGTTGATGGTGCGCACCGGGCTGTTGAGGACGACGTCGGAGCCCAGCTCAGCTGCCTGGAGCAGCGAGACCTGCTGCATGCCGCCGATCACTCGCTTGTCCAGGATGAAGTCCTCGTCCGTGAGGTGCGTGAACGAGCCGGCCGAAGCCGCCATGAGGACCGCTTGCAGGGCGGAGAATGCGTGGGCGGGCTTGGTCAGCATGCCGCCGGCGATGAAGAGGCCAATGTTGTTGCAGGCTTCTTCATCGTTCGAGTTCTGGCGGAGCCAGTGGTGGAAGGAGATGGTGTCCAGTTCGCGGGACTTGGGGTGTGCCCAGGGTTCGGTGGGCCCGATCTCCGCAGCGAGCCCGTCAAGGATGGCTACAAGCTTGTCCATTTCGGCCTTGGTGGTTTCGCTGACCGGGAAGGTATCGCCGGTGTAGCGGGTGGGGTTGCCGTCTGCACCGATGTAGACGGATTCACCTTCACGGTAGCGCGCGTACATTTTCAAGCCGAGCTCGTCCAGCAGCGCCATGAGGGCTGTCTGGTCCGGCGAAACCCACTGGCCGCCGATCTCCAGCATGGCGCCGTCGATGGTGTCGGTCCAGGTCCGGCCCCCAACGCGGTCGCGTGCTTCGAGCACTGCAACGCTGAGTCCGGCCTTTTTCAGTTCGCGTGCCGCCGTCAACCCTGACGGCCCGGCACCGACGATCACAACGTCGCGATCAAGATTCTGCATGATGTCCTCTCCGTGGCCGTCCGTTGGTGGCTGACCAATAAATGAATGGCATTCATTTATATCCAGAGTAGCCCGAAAGTCGGCGGCTGTGAAGACCCGATGGAATAATGCTGGGGACACAGGCAGCAGAAAGGCCTCCGATGCCCGCACCCGAACCAGCCCCCTCCGCCACCTCAAGGCGGCGTGCCGGGCGCCCAACAGCGGCGGTCCTGGACCAGGACGGAATTACGACGGCGGCGCTCACGTTGATCAGCTCCAAGGGCTACGACGGACTCACCATGGCGGCGTTGGCACGATCACTGGGGGTTGCCCCGTCGGCCCTGTACAACCACGTTTCATCCAAGGACGACGTGCTGCTGCTGCTCGAGGACCATCTGGCGGCAATGGTGGATGTGTCAGCATTCGGCGTGGAGCCGTGGGACGTCGCGGTCCGACGCTGGGCGTGGTCCTACCGGGACGTGTTCTCCGAGCACACTCCCCTGATTCCTGTCATTGCAGTACTCCCCGTAGCGAACGCCCCCAAGACACTGGCCATGTACGAGGCCGTGACTGCGGGCTTCCGCGACGCCGGCTTCCCCGAGGAACGGATCATCTCCGCGATCGTGGCGCTTGAGGCTTTTGTTTTCGGGGCTGCGTACGACGTCACCGCGCCGGAAGACATTTTCGACGCCGGCAATCTCGCCGACCAGGTCCCGAACTTCACCTCGGCCGTGGACCGGCTGGCCATGGAGAGGCACGAGCGGCCCACGGATGTTGCGTTCAGCCTGGGCCTGGAGGCACTGATTGCGGGTTTCGGGGCACTGCGCGGCTAGTGTGCCTAGGCTTGTGCTCATGAGCCAACCTTTGGAAGACGGTCCCTTCTATCACGGCACAAGAGCCGAAGTGCAGGAGGGGGAAACCCTTTCCGCCGGCTTTCGGTCAAACTACCGGCCTGATGTGGTCATGAACCATATCTACTTCACCGCGCTGCGTGACGGCGCCGGACTGGCCGCGGAGATCGCCGTCGAACTGGCCGGGGGCGAGGGCACGCCGCACGTGTACCTCGTGGAGCCGACCGGGCCGTTCGAAAACGATCCGAACGTGACGGATAAAAAGTTCCCAGGCAACCCCACTCGTTCCTATCGCAGCAGCTCTCCACTCAAGGTGGTTGCGGAAGTCCACGACTGGACACGGCTGACTCCCGAGGCACTGCAGATGTGGCGGGAACGGCTGAAAGTCCTCTTGGGTGACAAGGGCGGGGAGATCATCAACTAGCTTCTTAGTGCCAAAAAAGTGCAGTATGATGCACTACGTGGAAGATGGAGCAGAAGCACTGGCGCGCGCCATTGGGATCCGGGTCAGGCAAGAGCGAAATGGCCTGGGCTGGACCCTCGACCGTCTCGCGGCGGCCGCCGGCGTGAGCAGGCGAATGCTCGTGAACGTTGAGCAGGGCGGGGTGAATCCGAGCATCGGAACCCTGCTGAGACTCAGCGATGCCCTGGGCGTGGGCCTGCCTGCACTGGTGGAGCCTCCCGCTCCACGCGCACCGAAAATCACCCGGGCCGGCGAAGGTGCCGTTTTGTGGACCGGGCCTTCCGGTGGGCGCGGCGTACTGGTCGCAGGCACCGAGTCTCCGGACGTCGTCGAGCTCTGGGATTGGACACTGGCCCCGGGCGAGCGGCACGAAAGTGAGGCCCACGCAGCCGGCACTCGTGAGCTGCTGCAGGTCCAGATGGGTTCCCTCACGGTGGCCGTCGGGACCGAAAGCCATGAACTTAAAGCCGGCGACGCACTCACCTTCCGCAGTGACGTTGCCCATTCCTACGCAAACCCCACCGGTGAACCCACCCGGTTCTCACTCGCCGTCTACGAGCCGGGCGTAGGGGCGGGTCACCGAACGGAGGCTCCGCATGCGTAGGACGCTCACCGCGGCCCCACCCTGGTCCCTGGCGGTTGCGGCAATGCTGGCCATTCAATTCTCCAACGCACTCTCCGTTGCCGTCATCGACCAGGTCGGCCCGGCGGGTACAGCTTGGTTGCGTATGTGCTTTGGGGTGGTGTTCTTATGGATCATCAGCCGTCCGGCCATTCGTTCCCTGCGTCGGCGCGACCTGCCGGCGTTGATCGCACTCGGCGTGGTGACCGGTTTCATGACCACATTCTTCCTCGCCGCCGTCGAACGCATCCCGCTGGGGACCGCCGTCGCCATCGAGTTCCTGGGACCCCTCACCGTGGCCGGGGTGATGAGCAAGAATCGCCGGGCGCTGGTCTGGCCACTCCTCGCCCTCATCGGCGTAGTGCTCCTCACTGAGCCGTGGGCAGCCTCGATCGACTTCGCCGGCGTTGGTTTTGCCTTGGCCGCCGGCGTCTGCTGGGGCCTGTACAACGTCCTGACACAACACGTTGGCGACCGCTTTTCCGGGATCAGCGGACTGTCGCTCACCATTCCCGTCGCAGCCCTGGCCACCCTGCCCGTAGGACTTCCGCAAGTCCTTGGCCACCACTTCGAGTGGTGGGTGCTCCCTGCGGCGGCCGGCATCGCCCTGGTCACACCGGTGATTGCCTTTGGCCTGGAGATGCTTGCGTTGCGGCGGATGACCCACACGGCCTTCGGCACGCTGTTGTCGATCGAGCCGGCCTTCGGAGTGTTGATCGGCGTGTTGGTGCTGGCTCAAGCACCCACCCCCATGCAGTTGGTGGGGATCGCGTTGGTTGTGCTGGCGGGGACCGCGGCCCAGCAGGGTGGTCGACGCAGCCCGGACGCCGCAGTCACCACCGACGTTCCTGCTACGCCTTCCTAGTGCTTCTTGCCCCCAACGCCGGGCACTGACGCCACCTGCTTCATCCAGTCCGCCAACTGGTTTTCGTCGAGATCGTCCAGGGTCCCGATCTCCACACCCCTCGTCGCCTTGCCCATTCCCACCGGCGTCACGGGAGGCACGGGATTGAGGTTCACACCGTTGATGAACATCAGCTTGACGTGCCCCGCGAACCCTCCGGAGCTGAAGCACCAGCCGTCCCCCACACCGTAGTAGGCCATGCCCCATTTGACGGAGCGTTCCAGGTTGGGGAGGGTTCTTGCGGCCAAGGCATCGATGGCTTCAGCGATGCCGCGCTGGGGCTCCGGAAGGCTGGCGATGTAAGTGAACACCGGCTTATCGCCGACCGCCGCCTTCGCGGGGCTCGCTTTGCCGTTCATGGACTCGGGCAGGGTGAAGGGTGTTTCGTTCATGGGGGCGCTTTGTTCGGCCATGGTGAGGATTATCCTTCGCGCTGCCCCGTGGAGCCAGACCCCAGCCTTCCGGGAACCGGCCTCACTCAGGCTTCCGGCGCGACCTCGACCGTCGGAAAGCGAGCGTCGTCAGTGAAATCAAGGACAGGGCACTCACCCCATAAAGCAATCGGCCCCACGGCGAGTAGTCACCACCCGAGATCGCAAAGGTGTCTGCAAGTCCCATGCCTGCCGGAAAGGACGCCATCCAATGGCTGGGCGCCCCCAGGATCAGCACAAGCAACTCCAGCGCCAGAACGGTTCTGACGCTGAGCGGCCGCCTCAACGCGGCGACCAGAACCGCGGCACCCGAGGCGATGCCGACAACGCTCCACACGAGGACCCGCGGAATCGCCAAGGACTCCTTGGCCCGATCAACGGCGGAATAAATGTCGGCCAACGCCATTCCAAGGACGGCCGCCAAAGGATTCCAAACAAGGATCTGGAATGCGCCTGCCACCGCGTATGCGACCACCACCACGAAGCCAAGTGCTGCCACCCAAAGCGCAGTTCCCTGACTGCGCGCTCCCCCGACCGCCATGGTGGCAAGCCTAGCGGCTCGGGGGAACGGATAGTCTTATCTCGGCTGGGAATCGCCTGGCAGTAAGAGCACGACCCAATGGGGGATTTGGAAATGAAGAAGTTTGCGCTGCAGAGCGTCGGAATTTCGGCCTTGGTCATGATGGCCGTGAGCGGTTGCAGTGGGTCCACGGGGTCCACGGGGTCCACCGACGCCGCTTCGCCGGAAGCCACGGCGACGCCTACGCCCACAGTTGCCAAGCAGTACACCAACGAGGAACTCATTGGACTGGTCAAGCAGATCAAGCCCAAGTCCGGCAAGGAATTGACGGTAGCGTCCAGCGAGGAACTCGCGCAGGAGAATCCCATCAAGGCCCTCCTGAGCATGTTCACGATCGAACCTGCCGAGTGCAAGGACCTCGCGACGCTGGGCGGCAATACGACACTGGCCGGTTCAACCACCGCTGCCGGGGCAGATCTGGATGCTGAATCGGGCGTCATGACCATGGTGACCCTGACGTCCGGACTCGATAAGCAGAAACTCCAGGACAGCATCGACCAGAGCGGCGCACAGGCCCAAAAGTGCGCGAAAATGACCCTCTCCATGGCCGGTCAATCGATGAATGTCTCGACTGAAAAGTTCGACGGCATCAGCGCGGTTCCCGGAACTGTGGCTTACAAAACCGAAATGTCTTCAGCCAGCGGATCGAAGCAGACCACGTACATGGCCTACGCAATAAAGGACGGGGTACTGATCTCGGCTACGGCTTCCGGCAAGGGCGCCGAAGCGAGCGGTGTTGCCACGGCCAGCGACCTCATGGAACAGGCCGCAGCGCTGATCAAGTAGCAGGCCTCTACATACAGGGGCCGCGACCCTCGCCGGGTCGCGGCCTCTCGCTTGTTACGGGGACAGTCCCACATCCTCTTGTAGCACAAGTGCCTAACTTGTATCCTAAGTAAAACAACTTAGGAGACCCCTTGAGCCCCGTAGACCTCATCCGGCACGTCAAACTGTCCACAGCCCGACTGCCCCTGACCGTACCCATCAGCGACGCCAAAGTCTTCACCGGCCGGCAGAAGCCGATGACCGAAGTGGTGTTCCTGTTCGCCGAAATCATCACGGAACAGGGCCACAGCGGCATCGGATTCAGCTACTCCAAGCGAGCCGGCGGCCCCGCACAATACGCGCACGCCAAGGAGGTCGCAGAGGGCATCATCGGCGAGGACCCCAACGACATCGGCAAGATCTACACCAAGCTCCTCTGGGCCGGAGCCTCTGTTGGACGGTCCGGCGTGGCAACGCAGGCACTGGCAGCCATCGACATCGCCCTCTACGACCTCAAAGCCAAACGCGCCGGACTCCCCCTGGCCAAACTCCTGGGCTCCTACCGCGACTCCGTGCAGACCTACAACACCTCCGGCGGCTTCCTCAACGCCACCCTGGACGAAGTCAAAGCGCGCGCAACGCAATCCATCGAGGAAGGTATCGGCGGCATCAAGATCAAGGTGGGCCTGCCGGATTCCAAGGAGGACCTCCGCCGCGTGGCCGGGATCCGCGAGCACATCGGCTGGGACGTGCCACTCATGGTAGACGCAAACCAGCAGTGGGACCGTGCCACCGCATTGCGCATGGGTCGCCAGTTGGAGGAGTTCAACCTCATCTGGATCGAAGAACCACTGGATGCCTACGACTTCGAAGGCCACGCACACCTCGCACAGGTCCTGGACACCCCCATCGCTACCGGTGAAATGCTCGCCTCCGTGGCCGAGCACAAGGGCCTCATCAACGCCAACAGTTGCGACATCATCCAGCCGGACGCCCCGCGCGTCGGCGGCATCACGCAATTCCTTCGCCTCGCCGCCCTCGCTGACGAGCGCGGCCTTGGCCTCGCCCCGCACTTCGCCATGGAAATCCACCTTCACCTCGCCGCCGCCTACCCGCGTGAACCGTGGGTAGAGCACTTCGACTGGCTGGACCCGCTGTTCGAGGAACGCCTTGAAACCAAGAACGGCCGAATGATCGTCCCGGACCGCCCGGGGCTCGGCGTCACGCTGAGCGACCAGGCCCGAGCCTGGACCACCGAGTCCGTGGAATTCGGCGCGTAACCTTGAACCCATGAGCCGCAACCTGACTACGGATCTCGCCGCCGATCTCCGCAACCGCATTGTGGACGGTGCCATCCAGCCAGGTGAAAAGCTCCCCAGCGAGAACACCCTCATCAGCGAATACGGGGTGAGCCGGACTGTCGTCCGCTCCGCCCTGACGCGTTTGCAGGCCGAGGGCCTCGTCGAGACCGAACGCGGGCGGGGCAGCTTTGCGCTGACCCCGCCCGATGACGGGCCCGTCCATGCGCCAGGAGCGCGTGCCGTAGCCACCATGGAAGACCGCCTGCAGATGCTTGATTTCCGCATCGGCGTGGAAACCGAAGCGGCAGCACTGGCTGCGCGGAATCACTCGGAACGCCAATTGAAGGCAGTCCAGGGAGCCTTGGAACAGTTCACTGCGAGCTCCGGCCACCCCGCACACGCCATGAAGGCCGACTTCGAATTCCATCGGGCAATCGCTGCCGCTTCCGGCAATCCCTTTTATTCGGACTGCATCTCCGCGCTCGGCCAAACCATGATCACCATGCCCCGCCCGCGGCTGGTCTCCAGCGACGAGCCCGATTCGCCCGAGCGCTTCGCCCAGGTGGTCCACGAGCATTCCTCCATCTACCAGGCCATCGCCGAGGCAGACCCCGCCGCTGCCGCCGCAGCGATGCGCCTGCACTTGAGCAACTCTCGACGCCGGTTCAAGGCTTCCGCGCGCGGCTGACCTCCCGGCCCACTCCCCCAACTGGGTCGCAATAGTGCGCGTTTTGGGCGGGCGGAGTCAAGGGGTGGGAGCAACGCTGGGGGGTTAGGCCGCTTGTAGCAGCTGGTTAAGCCGGTTGGCTGGGGTTTCGAGGTTGAGGGTGG